>NZ_BAAJYT010000144.1:0-9543 GCF_057541515.1 Acidovorax sp. KNOB132 | reverse complement strand
GGGCCGGCGGCCTTGCTGCTGACTGGAAAAGGCCGGCCTCATCCAGCTCAAACCCGGCGTAGCACGCGCGGCAGCGTGAAACGACATCGTGGCCAACCCAAGAAGCTGCGCTTTTGCCGAGATCGAAGGCCCGCAACTGGTGCGCGCCACGCAGGACGTGGACCTGGCGCAGGGCTTTCCTTATTTCATCATTCCGTCGAAGGCGTTCGATGCGACGCGGGGGCTGGCCTACACCAGCTATGAGGACGACTCCTGGGCGATCCAGTTCGTGGCGCGCAAGGACAAGGCGGCGGACCCGCGCATCGCGCAGTTCCTGACCATCTACCAAAACTCCGACGCCGTGCGCAAGGCGATCCACGCCTTCTACCTGAACGATTCCAAGCTCTACCGCCTGACCTGGCTGAAGCGCTGAGACCGGCACAAGGACCGACCGTGACACAAGCGAAGCGCCACATCCTGCTCAACGCGTTCAACATGAACTGCGTGGGCCACATCAACCACGGCCTGTGGACGCACCCGCGCGACCGCAGCACCGACTACCGCACGCTGGCCTACTGGACCGATCTGGCCCGCACGCTGGAGCGGGGCCTGTTCGACGGCCTGTTCCTGGCCGACATCGTGGGCACCTACGACGTGTACCAGGGCAACGTGGACGTGCCGCTGCGCGAATCCATCCAGCTGCCGGTGAACGACCCGCTGCTGCTGGTGCCGGCCATGGCCGCCGCCACGCAGCACCTGGGCTTCGGCGTGACGGTGAACCTGTCGTACGAGGCGCCCTACCTGCTGGCGCGGCGCTTTTCCACGCTGGACCATTTGACAAACGGGCGCATCGGCTGGAACGTGGTGACCGGCTACCTCGACAGTGCCGCGCGCGCCATGGGCCAGCCGCAGCAATTGCCGCACGACGAGCGCTACGAGCGCGCCGACGAATACCTGGAGGTGCTCTACCAGCTGTGGGAGGGCAGCTGGGAAGACGGCGCGGTGCGCCGCGACAAGGCCGCGCGCGTGTTCGCCGACCCGGCGCGTGTGCACCCAGTGCAGCACCACGGCCGCTATTTCGACGTGGAGGGCTACCACCTCAGCGAGCCCTCGCCGCAGCGCACGCCGGTGCTGTTCCAGGCCGGCAGCTCGGGCCGGGGCCAGCAGTTCGCCGCGCGCCATGCCGAGTGCGTGTTCATCTCGCCCCCCAACAAAGAGGCTGCGCGCAAGACCGTGCAGGCCCTGCGCGAGCAACTGGTGCGGGCCGGCCGCCGGCCCGATGACGTGAAGGTCTTCGTGGGCGCGGCGGTGGTGGTGGGCCGCACCGAGGCCGAGGCACGCGAGAAGCACGCGGACTACCTGCGCTACGCCAGCCGCGAGGCGGGCCTGGCGCATTTCGCGGCCAGCACCGGCATCGACTTCGCGCAGTACGACCTGGACGCGCCGGTGGACTACTCGCCCGGCAACGCCATCGAATCGGCCAGCCGCACGGCCCAGCAGCATGGCTGGACGCGCCGCAAGCTGCTCGAACTCTTCTCGCTGGGCGGCCGCTACCCCGCCATCGTGGGCGATGCGCAGCAGGTGGCGGACGAGTTGCAGTCGTGGGTGGCCGAGACCGGCGTGGACGGCTTCAACCTGAGCCGCACCGTGGTGCCGGAGAGCTACGAAGACTTCATCGACCTCGTGATCCCTGAGCTGCAAAGCCGGGGCGTCTACAAGACCGCCTACGCCGAAGGCACGCTGCGCAGCCGCCTGTTCGGCGAGGGCGACCGGCTGCCGGCCCGGCATGCGGCGGATGCTTTCCGGCGCCAGGCCCCCAGCGCCGCCATTCGCCCATCGCCCCAACCCCATCCCGCCCTGGAAGCACAGCCATGAAACGCCTGGTCCAACGCCTTCTTTCCTGGCTCGCGGCCTTCGCTGCCGCGGCGGCAACCGCGCAAACACCCGCGCCACCGCTGCGCATTGGCGTGACGCCCGGTTCGCTGGCCGATTCCGTGCAGGTCGCCGCGCAGGAGGCGCGCCAGCAGGGGCTGGACGTGAAGGTCATCGAATTCACCGACTGGACCGCGCCCAACACCGCGCTGGCCGCGGGCGACATCGACCTCAATTACTTCCAGCACCAGGCCTTTCTGGACAACGCCATCCGCGAGCGCGGCTATGCCTTCGTCAGCGTGGCCACCGGCCTGCTGCCCAACATCGGCCTGTATTCGCTCAAGGTGCAGCGCTTCGCCGACCTGAAGGACGGTGCCCGCGTGGGCGTGGCCAACGACCCGGTGAACCAGGGCCGCGGCCTGCTGCTGCTGGAAAAGGCCGGCCTCATCCAGCTCAAACCCGGCGTAGGCGCGCGCGGCAGCGTGAACGACATCGTGGCCAACCCGAAGAAGCTGCGCTTTGCCGAGATCGAAGGCCCGCAACTGGTGCGCGCCCTCGACGACCTGGACCTGGCGCAGGGCTACCCGGCGCACTACGTCAATGCCGGCAAGCCCCAGGTGGCGGGCAGCGCGCTGCTGTATTCGGGCATCGACGACCTGGCCTATGCGATTCGCTTCGTCGCGCGCCAGGACAACGCGCAGGACCCGCGCATCCAGCGCTTCGTGAAGGTCTATCAAGACTCGCCCGCCGTGCGCGCGCAGATCGGCAAATCCTTCGCCGGCAATGAGCGGCTTTACAGCCTGCCGTGGCTCGCCAAGGCCGCGCATTGACGCATTCCTGGACTCGCCCCCGACGCCTTCCTCACCTTCGATTCCTCCCACCCCAACGACCGCCTGCCGCGGCCCCTGACATGCCACTCCATCGCCTCTTTCTCGCACCCCTCCTCGCCCTCTCCGTGCTGGGCGCTCTGCCCGCCCATGCGGCCGACAAGCTGCGCATCGGCGTCCTGCCGGGCGTGTATGCCGACGCCATCGCGGCCGCCGCCAAGGACGCCAAGGCGCAGGGCATCGACGTCACGGTGACCGAGTTCACCGACTGGACCACGCCCAACGTGGCGGTGGACTCGGGCGACCTGGACATCAACTTCTTCCAGCACCAGCCGTTCCTCGATAACGCGATCCAGAAGAACGGCTTCAAGCTGGCCAGCGCGGGCACGAGCTTCCTGGCCAACATCGGCCTGTATTCGCTCAAGCACAAGACCATCAACGAGGTGCCGGTGGGCGGCAAGGTCGGCCTGGCCAACGACCCGGTGAATCAGGGCCGCGGCCTGCTGCTGCTGCAAAAGGCGGGGCTCATCCAGCTCAAGCCCGGGGTGGGCTTCGTCGGCACGGTGGACGACATCGTGCAGAACCCCAGGAAGCTGAAGTTCGTCGAGGTGGAAGGCCCGCAGCTGGTGCGCATCACCGGCGACGTGGACATCGCCCAGGGCTACCCGCACTTCATCGTGGCGTCGAAGGCGTTCGATCCGTCCAGCGGGCTGGCGTACTCGGGCGTGGAAGACGCGCGCTTCGCCATCCAGTTCGTGGTCAAGGCCAACCGCACGCAGGACCCGGTGATCCAGAAGTTCGTGAAGGTGTTCCAGAACTCCGACGCGGTGAAGGCGGCCATCGACCGCGCCTTCGCGGGCGACAAGCGCCTGTACGTGCTGACCTGGACGCAGCAATGATGCGCGCGCCCCGCTTCTTCCACTTCAAGGCCGCCGCCCTGGGCTGGCTGCTGGCCGCATCCGCCCTCACCGCGCACGCGGCCGACGTGATCCGCATCGGCTCCACGCCCGGCGTCACTTCCGACGCGGTGGAGGCCGTGGTGGCCGAGGCCAAGGCCCAGGGCCTGGAGGTGAAGCTGGTCGAGTTCACCGACTGGACGCTGCCCAACGAGGCGGTGAACAACGGCGACATCGACCTGAACTTCTTCCAGCACCAGGCCTTCCTGAACAACGCCATCAAGGAACGCGGCTACCAGCTACAGCTGGTGGGCCTGGGCCTGCTGCAGAACATCGGCATCTACTCCAACCGCATCCAGCGGCTGCAGGACGTGCCCGAGGGCGCCAAGGTGTCGGTGGCGAACGACCCGGTGAACCAGGGGCGCGGGCTGCTCCTGCTGCAGAAGGCCGGTCTCATCAAGCTGCGGCAGGGCAATGCCGTGGGCGCCAGCGTGAACGACGTGGTCGAGAACCCCAAGAAACTGCGCTTTTATGAGATCGAAGGCCCGCAGCTCATCCACTCGCTGCAGGACGTGGACCTAGCCGTGGTGTGGCCCAGCTACTTCGTCAACGCCGGCAAGAAGGAACAGGCCAGCCGCGCGCTGCTGTACTCCGGCATCGACGACTCGTTCTATGCCATGGGCTTCGTCGCGCGCAAGGACAAGGTGCAGGACCCGAAGATCGCCCGCTTCGTGCAGCTGTTCCAGCAGTCGCCCAAGGTGCGCGAGGTGGTGTCCGCGCGCTTCAACAACGACCCCAAGCTGTACACGCTGCCCTGGAAGACGCCATGAGCCTGACCGCTGCCTCCCCTTCCCCCGTCTGGCGCAGCGCTGCCGGCACGGCCCCCTCCCCCGCCACGGCGCCTGCCGGGGCACCGCAGCCCCGCGCCGGGGCGGCACCGCCGCCTGCGCCATCGGCGGAGGCCGGCGCTGCATCAGGCTCCGTGGTCTTCGAGCAGCTCGGCAAGGTGTACGCGTCGTCCGCCGGGCCGGTGGCGGCACTGGAGGACATCAGCCTCCAGATCCCGGACGGCAGCATCTTCGGCATCATCGGGCGCAGCGGCGCGGGCAAATCGAGCCTGCTGCGCACCATCAACCGGCTGGAGTCGCCCACCTCGGGCCGCGTGCGGGTGGATGGCACCGACATCGCCACGCTGGACGACGACGGCCTGGTGGCCTTGCGCCGGCGCATCGGCATGATCTTCCAGCACTTCAACCTGCTGGCCGCCAAGACGGTGTACGACAACGTGGCCCTGCCGCTGCGCGTGGCCGGCTGGCGGCCCGCCGCCATCCACCAGCGGGTCGAGGAGCTGCTGGCCCTGGTGGGCCTCTCGGACAAGCACCGCACCTACCCCGCGCGCCTGTCGGGTGGGCAGAAGCAGCGCGTGGGCATTGCCCGGGCGCTGGCCACGGCGCCAGAGATCCTGCTGTGCGACGAGGCCACCTCGGCGCTGGACCCGGAGACCACGCATGCCATCCTGCAGCTGCTGCGCGACATCAACCGGCGGCTGGGGATCACCGTCATCCTCATCACGCACGAGATGAGCGTGATCCGCGAGATCGCCGACCAGGTGCTGGTGCTGGAGCAGGGCCGCATCGCCGAGCAGGGCGAGGTGTGGAAGGTGTTCGGCGCGCCACAGCACGACGCCACGCGCGCGCTGCTGGCGCCGCTGCAGCACGGCCTGCCCGACGACCTGCAGGGGCGGCTGCAGGCCGAGCCACCGGCGCAGGGCGGCTACCAGCGCATCCTGCGCCTGGGCTACACCGGCGAGGGCGGGCTGGAGCCCGATTTCGCGCGCATCGCCCAGGCCCTGCACAGCCCGGTCAGGCTGGTGCACGGCGGCGTGGACCGCATCCGCGGCCATGCGCAGGGCCGGCTCATCGTGTCGCTGCCCGGCACGGTGACGCTGCCTGATTTCGTCCATCTGGTGCAAGGCCCTGGCGCCATTGCCCATTCCATCGAGGTGATCGGCCATGTCTCTGACGTTGAGCATTCCCTTTGAGCGCTACACCCAGGCGTTTCTCGACACGCTGACGATGGTGGGCACCTCGGCCGCCATCGCCTTCGTGGCGGGCATTCCGCTGGCGGTGCTGCTGATCGTGACCGCGCCCGGCGGCTTCCTCGCCTCGCCGCGCATCCACCGCGGCGTGGGCAGCGTGGTCAACGGCTTTCGGGCCACGCCCTTCATCGTCCTGCTGGTGGCGCTGATTCCGTTCACGCGGCTGGTCACCGGCACCACCATCGGCGTGTGGGCGGCCATCGTGCCGCTGGCCATCAGCGCCACGCCGTTCTTCGCGCGCATCGCGGAGGTGAGCCTGCGCGAGGTGGACCCGGGCCTGATCGAGGCCGCGCAGGCCATGGGCTGCCGCAAGTGGCACATCGTCTGGCACGTGTACCTGCCCGAGGCGCTGCCCGGCATCGTCGGCGGCTTCACCATCACGCTGGTGGCCCTGATCAGCTCGTCCGCCATGGCCGGCGCGGTGGGCGCGGGCGGGCTGGGCGACCTGGCGATCCGCTATGGCTACCAGCGCTTCGACACGCAGGTGATGCTGATCGTCATTGCCGCGCTGATCGCGCTGGTGTCGCTGGTGCAGTTCAGCGGCGACCGGTGGGTGCGCTGGCTGCGCAGCCGGTAGCGCGTGGCGGGCGTCTTCCAGGGGTTTACAAGCCCAATCGGCCTCCAGCGCATGATCCACTAGGGCATATTGCTATCAAAAATATAGTGCTAGGATGTGCCGCCGCGCCCCGGCTCGTTCGTCAGAACGCGTGCGCGTGCCGCAGCGCGTCCAGCACCCGCACGCGCAGGGCGCCCAGCGATTCGTCTTCGCGCCGGCGCGGGCGGGGCAGCGGGTTCTCGATGACCTGCAGCTCGGCACCGGCGCGCGCCTCCAGCACCACCACGCGGTCGCTCAGGAGGAGCGCCTCGTCCACGTCGTGCGTGACCAGCAGCAGCGCCAGGCCGTGGCGGCGCGCCACCTCGGCCAGCAGCTGCTGCAGGCGGGCGCGGGTGAAGGCATCGACGGCGGAAAAGGGCTCGTCCAGCAGCAGCAGGCGCGGCCGCGTGAACAGGCCCCGGGCGATGGCCACGCGCTGCGCCTGGCCGCCGGACAGCTGCTTCGGCAAGCGGTCTTCGAAGCCCGCCAGTCCCACTTCGGCCAGCAGCTCGCGCACCTGCGGGTGACTCCGCCCGGCGCGGCCCAGATCGAACGCCACGTTCTCGGCCACGGTGAGCCAGGGGAACAGGCGCGGCTCCTGGAAGATGAAGCCGATGTCCTGCGTGATGCCCTGCTGCGGCTCGCCGGCCAGGCGCACCTGGCCGTCATACTGCGTGTCCAGCCCCGCGACGATGCGCAGCAGCGTGCTCTTGCCGCAGCCGCTGGCGCCTACGAGGCTGACCACCTCGCCGGGGGCGATGTCCAACTGCACGTTCTGCAGCACGGGCTTGTCGCCGTAGGCCTTGCGGCGCACGCGGGCCTGCAGCAGCGGGCCGCCCTGCGCATCCTGGGCCTGCAGCAGCGGGCCGACCTTCGCATCCTGGGCCTGCAGCAGCGGGCCGTCCACAGCGAGAGACGCTGGAGCGATGGCGTCTTGCAATGCAGTCATCGTTGGTTCAGTCCCGCGCAGTGCTGTCATAGGTGTCGCGCCAGGCCAGCAGGCGCTTTTCCAGCCAGGCCATGCCCGTGTCGGTGACCTTGCCCAGCAGCGCCAGCAGCACGATGGCCGCCAGCACGATGTCGGCGCGGCCCATCTCGCGGCCGTCGGTCAGCAGGTAGCCCAGGCCGCGCGTGGCGGCGATGAGTTCGGCCGCCACCATGAACATCCACGCCAGGCTCAGGCCGTTGCGCAGCCCGGTCAGCACCGCTGGCAGGGCGGCCGGCAGCAACACGCGGCGCACCATGGCGACGGCGCCCAGCCGGTACATGCGGGCGGCCTCCACCAGCTTGCGGTCCACGTCGCGAAAGCCCGAGGCCACGCCCATGTAGACCGGGAAGAACGCGCCGATGGCAATCAAGGCGATCTTGGACGCCTCGTCGATGCCCAGCCACAGCAGCAGCAGCGGCACCCAGGCCAGCGAAGGAATGGCGCGCAGCGCCTGGAAGGTCGGGTCCAGCAGCCCTTCGGCCCGGCGGGACAGCCCGACCAGCGCGCCGATGGCGATCGCCAGCACGGTGCCGATGGCAAAACCCGCCGCCACGCGCGCGCTGCTGGCGAGCACATGGCCGGCCAGGCCCTGCCCGCCGAAACTAATGAGGGTCTGGACGATCTCGGTGGGCGCGGGCAGCAGGTGCGGGCTGACCCAGCCGGCGCGCACGGCGCCTTCCCACACGGCCACCACCCCGGCCGGCAGGATCCAGCCCGTGCCCAGCGCGCTCCAGCCCCGGCGGCGCGGTGCAGTGCGGGCGGTCTCCACGGCCGGGCCGATGCCGGACCATTCCTGCGGGTGGGCGGACATGGCGCGGTCAGGCCGGCGAGGCCGCCGGCGCGTTCGTCACGCCGCGCGCGAACTGCGTGTCCACCAGGTCGGTGACCACCTTGTTCAACGCCGTGCCGGGCCGCACCAGGGCTTCGGACAGGAGCAGCGGGGCGGCGCCCTGCAGCGCGGCGATGTGTTCCTGCGAAGGCTGCGGGTTGGACAGATCGGTGCGCAGCTTGAGCTGCAGCAGCGCCACCTCCAGGCTGACCTTGGCCTCCTCCGACAGGATCCTGGCCGCCTCGGTGGTGTGGGCCAGGATCCATTGGCGGGCGCGCTCGTAGCCGGCCAGCACGCGGCGCGTCTCGGCGGCGCGCTGGGCCAGGAACTCTTCGCGCACATTCAAAAAGCCGTAGGTGTTGAACGCCACGTTGCGGTAGATGAGGCGCGAGCCCGCATCCAGCTCGCTGGCGGCCATCAGCGGATCGAGCCCCGCCCAGGCGTCCACGCGGCCCTGCTCCAGCGCGGTGCGGCCGTCGGCGTGCTGCAGCGCGACGATCTCCACGTCGTTGCGCTTCAAACCGGCCACCTGCAGCGCACGCAGCAAAAAGAGGTACGGGTCGGTGCCCTTGGTGGCGGCGACCTTCTTGCCCTTGAGTTCCTTCACCGACTGGATGGGCGAATCCTTGCGCACCACCAGCGCCGTCCATTCGGGGCGCGAGAAGATGTACGGCGCGCGGATCGGGTTGCCGTTGGCCTTGGACAGCAGCGCGGCCAGCCCGGCCGACGAGCCGATGTCGATGCTGCCCGCATTCAAATACTCCAGCGCGCGGTTGCTGCCCGCGCTGAACACCCACTTCACGGCCGTGCCGTCCTGCTTGAACGACTCTTCCAGCCAGCCAAAGCGGCGCAGCACCAGGCTGGAGGGCGAATAGGTGGCGTAGTCCAGGCGCAGTTCCTTGAGCGGCTGCGCGGCGTGCGCGGTGTGCGAGGCCAGTGGCCCGGCCAGCGCTGCGGCGCCGGCCGACAGCAGGGTGCGTCGTTGCATGGTGGTGGGTTCCCGGTGAATGCGGTGATGGTGCGGCGCAGTATCGGGCGCGGCTTGCCGCACGGCCAAGAACGTTATTCGTCTATTTTTATGAGAAACCTGCCGCCCCTGGCGTGCCCCTGACGCGCCCCTGAAAACCGGCCGGCTGGCCTGCACCAGCCGCCGCAGGCAAGCAGCAAATTGCGCACGAATCACGCAGCAGGCCGCTGCGCGCACGGCGCGGCGGGCCGGTGCAACCCACGGCGACGCGGGTTGCACCGCGCCCCATGTCCGCCCGGCAGGCCGCGGCGCGCGCATCGGCCAAAAACCGCATAAGCACGCGCGAATTCCGCATGTGGCGAGCCCGCGCGCCTGCGCACACTGGACCCACTCGCGGCGGCGGGCGCCCCTGGCCCCCGACCGCCCCCACCCCTTTGCCGGCGCTCCACCCATGTCCTCACGCGACCCCCAACTGCACCCGCCCGAAGCCCC
>NZ_BAAJYT010000143.1:0-9629 GCF_057541515.1 Acidovorax sp. KNOB132 | reverse complement strand
GCTATTAATTCAATAGCAATATGCCTTAGTAATTCATGCACCGGGGCCGGTTTTCACCCTGAACCGGCTGAATGCACCTGGCCCGGGTTCGAGCATGCGCCAGCACTTCACACCCCGCCACGCCCGGCGGTCCTGCCCAAGGTTTGCATCCAGGACGGTCCGGAACGCATCACGCCCCGGGCGCGGGTGACTCGCCTTGCGAGGCATCGGGGCCGCCCCAGTCTTCCGGCAGCGCCGCCCTGTCGCGCAGCACCCCGTTCACCTCCGCCCCGAAGATCAACGTGGTGGCGCTGATGTACAGGAACACCAGCGTGGCCACCACGCCCGCGAAACTGCCGTAGACCAGCGCGAGCTTGCCGGCGCTGCGCAGCGTGTACGACAGGGTGGCGGCCGCCCCCACCCACATCGCCGCGCCCACGATGGCGCCCGGCACCACGGTGCGCAGCCGCTGCCTCAGGTCCGGCAGCCAGCCGTAGAGCAGCGCGTACAGCACCGTCAGCACCAGAAACGCCGAGCCGTAGCGCACGCTGTTGCGCAGCCAGGGCGTCTCCTGGCCCACGCCCACGTTGCGCTCCAGCAGCTGCCACACGTAGGGCATGACGATCACCGAGCTGAACGCCGCGAAGATGCCGCCGCCCACCACCACCGTGAACACCGTCACCTTGATGCGCGCCTTCCAGAACGGCAGGCCGCGTTCGATGCCGTACGAGCGGTTGAGCGCCGTGCGCACCGCCTGCATGCCCGACGACGCCGTCCACAGCGTGACCAGAAAGCCGATTGCCAGCAGCGCCTGGTTGCGCTGCGCCAGCACCTGCTGGATCACCGGCTGCATCGCGTCGCGCACCACCGGCGGCGCGTATTCCAGCACGCGCTGGGCCAGGGCCGCGGCATCTCCGGGCTCGCCCACATAGGCCGCCGTGGCCGACAGCAGGATCAGCAGCGGGAACATCGCCAGCACCGACGAGAACGCCATGCTCCCGGCCTGGTTGGCACTCTGGTGGAGGATGTAGTTGCGGACCGCCAGGGCGATGACGGGCAACCCCGGCACGGACCAGGCGATTTGCCGCACGCGGTGCAGGATGGTCTTCGGTGCCATGCGTTTGTCCAACTCTGCATCCTTCTTCGTTCCGCCGATCGATCGGCGCTTGTGTGAAATCAACCCATCGACACGCGAAGCGCCAGGAGGCCCGGCGGGCTTGGTGCCGCACCCGCTGACTGTCGCCCAAGCCACGCAGGCCCTCTGTAGGACTCGAAGAACATCCGAAGCCGCCCAAGCGGGACCGCCGCATCACGATGCCAGCGCCGCTGGCTGCAGCGCGCAAGCCCTTGGACAGCCTGCACAGGTTACAGATGCATCCAGTGGTGACCGATCCAATATTCCGAACAGCGGAAAGATAGACTGCGCGCGGTCGTTTCTGGAGAAGTCCGGACGACCGGGTTCATTCAATCAATACAACGGAGGAATTTCATGAAACGATTTCTGTGGGGCCTGGGAATGGCCCTGGCGTTGGTCGCCCCCGGGGCGCAGGCGCATGGGAGCGCAGCAGCAGAAGCAGTAGCAGCAGACGGCCGCTGGACCCGGCTGGTCACCACGGGCGAGGGGCCGTCCGTGCGCTCGACGCCCGCCGTGGCGCCGGTCCTCGGGTCCATCTACCTGTTCGGCGGGGTCAAGGACGATTTCGCCAGTGGCGAGAACACGTTCTACGACGACCTGTACCGCTTCGACCCCCGCCTGGCCCGATGGACGCCGCTGTCGCCCTCTGGCGCCAAGCCGCCGGCCCGGGCCTTCGCCGCGAGTGCCGCCGTGCCGGCGCGGCACTGGATGCTGGTGTTCGGCGGCGCCAACTACAGCGCCGACCTTTCTTCGCTCACGTTCTTCGACGACCTGTGGGCCTACAGCGCCCTGCTCAACCGCTGGACGCAGTTGCAACCCGGCAATCCGGGGCCTTCGGCCCGATCGCGCCCCGCCATGTGGGTGGATGGCGAAAAGGTCTATGTGTTCGGCGGCATCCAGACCGACTTCCACACCCTGAACGACCTGTGGGCCTTCGACCTGCGCACCAACCTGTGGACCCAGATCATTGCCAATGGCGACGCGAACTCGCCGACCTCGCGCCATGAGGCCGCGGTGGCCGGGCGCGCATGGGACGGGCAATTGACGCTCTACGGCGGGCAATTCAGCGACAGCGACGGCTTCGTCTCGTTGAACGACACCTGGCGCTTCGACCTCGCCACCCGCCAGTGGCAGAACATCACGCCCGCCGAAGCCGACAACGTCGATGCGCCCCGCCACCAGGGATCGACCGTGCAGATCGGCCACGCGCTGCTGATGGCCGGGGGCGACCTGCCGGGGGGCAGTTCCGGCTGCGGCGCCGCGTTCCCGCAGAACGCCACGTCCGAACTGTGGCGTTTCAACCTGCACGACCGCACATGGCGCCTGCTGGCCCCGGGTGGCGACGCTTTCCCGGCGATCAAACGCACCAACGCGGCCGCGGTGGGCGGGGTGATGTACGTGTTCTCGGGCTTTGGGTTCTCGTGCCAGAACGATGAAGGCGGGCAGGTGTGGAATCCTGACGTCTACGCGTTCCGGCCCCGCTGACCGGGGGCGCCTGTGGGCTGCGCTTGGCAGCCTGCGGGCGTCGGTCTGGGCGCGCAGACATGAACTGGATTGGATGGATAGCCGTCTCTCTGCTCTGACGCTTGATGTTCCAGACGGGCCATGGAAATCCATCGGATAAAGGTGAGCACCGACGAACAGACGGGCGCTGTAATCGACCCAGAGCGTGCACTGGTCAAGTCAACTTGAAGGTCGACTATGCAGCGATTGCAGCCGTTCGCTGGATCGCCTCCAATGCGTGCTATCGGCAAGTAGCAGCCGGTCGAGGCATAAGAACACGGACGCTCAACGCCTGAATTAAGCCGCGCCGCGAAGCGGCGTAGGCTTGAACGACTAGTTAGATTCTTTCCCGAGTTTCCCAATCTCGTAATTTGAGACCAGATCTTTGAGCATACTTGAAGGTATGCGCCCTCTAAATCGCTCAAGAACTGCCTCAATTGGTAGGCCGGACTTGAGCATCATTAAAGCCTCTTCTCGGAGTATGCCTGGCGGCATCTCCATCTCTCTAATGCGATATCGCTCGTTCTCGTGCTCTAGCTTCCTAATTCTAGAGTTGAGCATCCTTGTATTTTCAAGAATCTCGCCCAAAACATCTTCTTTTGGACGTGGCTTCGAAGGCGGCTGCGCCTCAGTATTCTGAAGAACTTTTGCAAATCTGTCTTCAAACTGGGGCCAGTAAGTGTCAAACACTTGCTCAAGAATGCGAATATCTAGGCCTCCGGATGAAAGTGCGCCGTTTAGAGTTTTGACAAGGCCGAGCACGCTTTCACGTGTCGGAAACGTGTGATTGAATTGGGCCAATGGATCTTCGATGTCTTTTGGCTCCAAATCAACAAGAAGAGTGCAAACTCTGGACGTGGATAGGCCTTTGGCAAGCGCACCTGCTTCAAAGAGTATCCAGGGGCGGCCTTTGTTTTCTTGAGTTAAACATATAATCCCGACGGTCGTATCCTTGAGTTGATCGTTTATTTCTCCAAACCAAAGCGACCCCCTGTCTAAGTCGCGTGTCGAGATCCATGGCCGCGACGCCTGAATGACACAGCAAAGCCAGTCGCTAAGTAGGCTTGCGACCTCCTTGCTACGCTGTCCCGACCAGCTTAAAAAGACCTTCATTGCTCTTCCCCCTGCATGAATCTGATGTTGGAGGTGACCGGCGCGCTGTGGCAAAGCGCCGCGAGACGTACGATCACCTGCACGGCTCGCCGCGCCTTGCCGCAGCGTGTCCGTGTCGACCGACCTGTTAGACCGCAGCAGCACCGGCACGATCTCGAGGTTCGCAAGTCCCGATACCTGAACCCGCCTTGCACCGCCTACTTATAGAAATCTGGGTAGAAAACGCTTACCGGATTTCCCACACTCTCCGGGTCGTCCAACGCTTTGCGCGCCTGGCTTGCAATCTCGGCACGATATGTCTGAAGCCTCGGGATAAGGCTGTAGATGTCACTGGTGTCGAAAACAAGCGTGCGAGCTTGATTGACGTCGAATGGCAGGCGATCGGCCTTTCGAATTAGCTGAACGACAGGCAACCTAAGCGCGTGCCGAAGGGCGACTTCATAGAACACGTTCGGATTGAGATAGGAAAGATCGGCGATGGCTAGCCTTGAACGCTTTAGGTATTCCAGGACCTGGGTCGTGATCATCCCCGGCTCACCGATATGGTCGGCCCGAACGACGGTAAGGCCCAACTCCTCGAGAGCTGGTTGTACCAGAGAGCCCATGAACAAGTCGGCATGCTTTCGTTCAACGCTGTCCTCGGATCCGATCGGAGTGATATAGAAACACACTTTCTGCCAATCCGACATGGTCGCAGAATCCTCCGAGATCTTCCGAACCACTGCTGGAGTCGCCATGGACGCCGGGGCCGTGATGCGCTGCGAAGTTCTGCCTTCGCCCTCCGGCAGTTCATCGAGTACATGCTCGATTGTGACTAGCGTTTCCGCCCCGCCAATAGCGCGTAGCAGACCCACAAACTTCGCATTCACAATGAAGGTATCGACGCATTCGTCGAGATCCGGGATCTCAGTGCCCGAGTCACGGAGGACATCTTTGATGATCTCCCGCTCCGGCAGTCGCTTTCCCTTGTAGTGCTCGTAGAGCAGCTTGAAGGGAGCAATCGACTCGATCGCGAGAGTGAAGGATGCCTTGCGCCTCTCCTGCTCGGTCCTCTCGGGGTTGACTGCAATCGTGCCCGTCGGGGTGAGTTCAAGGTACTCCGCCGCGTACGAACCAGTCGTGATGCCGTACTTGCCAGAGTTCGTAATCATCTGGCGTGTTGGTCCACTCGTCGCGGACTTTCCCATTTTCTCCAAGAGAGTCAGCCGACGTACCTTCTCCCCAGCGGCTAATTTCATGATAGCCGTACCCAGGTCGAGCGCATCTTCGAACGAGGATGCAGGATATGGCCGACTCGAGCGAGTTCTTCCCTCTTCTCCTGCTTTTTCCGTGGGTGCCTTTGGTGCTTTTTTAGCTGCACTACTCTTTGTTTTTGCCGCCGCCACCCTGTTCTCCTTGTAGAAAGCGCATATAACCAATTACGGGAAGCATCCCGCACTTTGTCGCGTCTAATGTGATTCCAATGGTAGAAGAAGGCAACAGCCCTTGCATCTGCGGTCTAACGTAATCTATGCCGCAGAACCTGCGGGATAAGCTGAACGTCGAAGGATATTCTGGCCATTCATTCCTCTGGACATGGCTTACAGCTTAGGTTTTCGCCCTCGCTGCTGTTCAAAGATCCAAGTATGACAATTCCGCGAAACCCGGCAAGCCTTCACTCACCAAACTATAGCTTGCAAGCGAACAGGGGCCAAGCACTCCATTTCAGGCTGCACCCAAGCCGCATCTTGAATCTAAGACCGCTTTGAGAACCACGACCCAGCTTCGACTCAGGGCACCGAGCAGTCAGTCAGTCAGAAATCTCGAGCGGCCGATCTCAGCCTGAAGCGTCCCATGCATCTCTCCACACATCACGCTGTAGGCTTGGCCGCGCTCAATCCTTGACGCTCACCCCCAGATTGCCCAGCTTTTTTGCATACGAGTCCCTGCGTTTTGCGGCCTTTGCAGCGGTTTCGGAGGCGGCTTGGACTGCCTTCGGGCCTTTAACCGCAGCAGCTTTGATCAAGCCGAACTTGTGAGCGGCATCTGCCTCGGCCCGCTTGAAAGTGGCGATGAGTTCAGCATGGGCAACGGATGGATTCACACGTACTCCATATCGATCAGCGGCGTCACCCTTCAATTTGGACGTCGGTGCGAAGCAAGGCGGTTCTCAATTCGCGATTCGCAGGTTTTGAAACATCCACCTTTTGAACAGCCAGGTCGAACGGTGAGCCTGGCTTGATGCTGGTTGGCAGTATCTTTTTTGCTGGATTCTTGGCGGGGTACGTGCCCTGACCCGGACACATGCGAACGGAAAACCCGAATTCTTCGAGTGCACCTTTCGCATACAACTCCGCCAATTGTTGAAACGTGACGAAGGTCGAACGTTTGACGTCTTTGAATCCTGGCCGACTGACGTCACGAACGATCTCGAATTTACCAAGCGAATCTCGCTGTGTATCGGTAAACGGATGGAGCAAGAAAGTCTGACGAACCCCATTTTTGGACACCAGAGTGTGCTCGACGGCTATATCGGTTAACAGCATATTTTTCTCGCTCTTCAAGCTGCAGTTGCACAGCACATCATTCGCCATCCCACCCAAAGTCGCAGATCGTGTTTTCACACCACGCCGCTGGGAACCAATCGCTTGGGGTCTAAAACTGCCTGCCAATGGGGGACTGAATAAGAGTCCGAAATCAGCCTGAACTGCCGCTCCGCCGAAAGAGAGCATGCTGACCGATAGATGTCTGCTGCGAGAAGCCTATCGCGAGCGTTCAGGTCAACGGACTGGCCGAACTCCACCACTGCAATAGGCATCTGCGGCAAGGCTCTATCCAAGAAGCGCTATTTCGCTCTTGTTGAAATCAAGGAATCGAGAGCGCCACTAGACAGGCCTGCATTTTCCCGAGCGCTGGCCGACGCCCGCAAACGTCGGCCAAGCTTGAAAAACCGACGCGTGCCGGTTTAAACGTTGAACAGGAAGTTCATCACGTCGCCATCCTTGACGACGTATTCCTTGCCTTCCGCGCGCATCTTGCCCGCGTCCTTGGCGCCCTGTTCGCCCTTGAAGGCGATGAAGTCCTCGAAGGCGATCGTCTGCGCACGGATGAAGCCGCGCTCGAAGTCGCCGTGGATCACGCCGGCGGCCTGGGGCGCGGTGTCGCCCACGTGGATTGTCCAGGCGCGAACTTCCTTCACGCCGGCCGTGAAGTAGGTCTGCAGGCCCAGCAGGTTGAAGCCGGCGCGGATCAGGCGGTTCAGGCCCGGTTCGGCCTGGCCCATCTCGGCCAGGAACATGTCGCGGTCCTCGTCGCTCATTTCGGACATTTCCGCTTCCATCTTGGCGCAGATGGCCACGACGGGCGCGTTCTGGGCGGCGGCGTATTCCTTGAGGCGCTCCAGCAGCGGGTTGTTCTCGAAGCCGTCTTCGCTCACGTTGCCCACGAACATGGCGGGCTTGGCGGTGATGAGGCAGAAGGGCTTGAGCAGCGGCGCGTCTTCCTTGCTCAAGGGCACGGTGCGCGCGGGCTTGCCCTGGTCGAGCGCGGCCTGGATGGGCGTGAGGAGGGACACCAGCTTGGCGGCTTCCTTGTCGTTGCCCGACTTGGCGGCCTTGCTGTAGCGGTTGAGCGCCTTTTCCACCGTGGCGAGGTCGGCCAGGCACAGCTCGGTCTGGATGACCTCGATGTCGGAGATCGGGTCCACGCGGCCGGCCACGTGGATGACGTTGTCGTCCTCGAAGCAGCGCACCACATTCACGATGGCGTCGGTCTCGCGGATGTGCGCGAGGAACTGGTTGCCCAGGCCTTCGCCCTGGCTGGCGCCGGCCACGAGGCCCGCGATGTCCACGAACTCGACGATGGCCGGCACGATGCGCTCGGGCGTGATGATGCCGGCGAGTTGCTGCAGGCGGGGATCGGGCACTTCCACCACGCCCGTGTTGGGCTCGATGGTGCAGAACGGATAGTTCTCGGCGGCGATGCCGGCCTTGGTCAGCGCGTTGAAGAGGGTGGACTTGCCCACATTGGGCAGGCCCACGATGCCGCATTTCAGGCTCATGGCAGGGCTTTCAGGTGTTCGGGAGACAAACCCGCGATTTTACGGGGTGGGCCCGGTGCCCTGGCGGCCGGGCGGATCCCGGCCCTTTTCGAACGGGCGATTCAGTCGAAGCGCAGATCGGCCGCGACGGGCTGGCCCACGCGCAGCATGCGGCCCGCGCCTTCGCGCACGATGGCGTTCATGCCGAAGGTGATGGCGCCGCCCAGCCGGCGGTCGTGGCGGTAGGTGCGCATCATGTCGCCCACCTCGGGGCTGCTGGCGGCGGTGGCCGGGTCGATGTCCGGGATGGGGCAGCGCGCGCAGGGCTTGGTGGGCTGCAGGTGCACTTCCTCGCCCTCCCCGGTGCCGATGTAGAGCCGGTCGATGCGGTCCTCGTCGTGCGCGTGCAGTCCATCGACCACGATGTTGGGGCGAAAGCGCTCCATGCCCACGGCCGCGTGGCCGGCGGCCCGCAGCCGCTCGTTCAGCCCGTCCAGCGACGCCTGGCTGGCCAGCAGCAGCGGAAAGCCGTCGGAAAAGAGGTTGGGCACCTCCAGGCCGTCGGTCCACTTCGGGCTGGACAGCCGGCGGTGCTCGGGGTCGAACCGCACCATGCGGCAGGGCTGGCCCAGGAAGTCGGTGAACCACTGGGCGGCCAGCGGGCCCATGTCCCAGGCGGGCACGGTGTCGTCCCACAGCCGCACGGTGGCCGGGCCTTCCACCTGGTCGATCGCCACGTGCAGCGCCAGCATGCCGGGGGCGCGCAGCACCATCTCATGCACCTTGAGCTGGGGCCGGACCAGGGCCATGCGCGGCAGCGTGCGCTGGGTGAGAAAGTGGCCGGCCGCGTCCACGACCATCCAGGCGCGGTCCAGGTCCAGCCCGGTGTCGGTGAGCAGCGCCTGGCGCACTTCGATGCCGGCGCAGGATTTGACGGGGTGGACGAACAGGCGCGCGATGGTGCCGGCAAGGTCGTGGTCGGGGCGGAAAGTCACGGGGAAAAAGCTCCAGGGGCGCGGGCGCGAAACCCATCGGTGAAAGCGGGATTGTGCCCGCCCGTGCCGCCTTGGCCGGCTCCTACAATGCCCGGCATGGCCCAAACCTTTGATGTATGTATCCGTGGCGCTGGCGTCGTGGGCCGCACCCTGGCCCTGCTGCTGGCCCGCGAACGGCTCCGCGTGGCCCTGGTCGGCACGCCCGCCCCCCCGGCGGCCGATGTGCGCGCCTATGCCTTGAACGCCGCCTCGCGCGGGCTGCTCGAATCGGTGCGCGGGTGGCCCGATGTCGCCCACGCCACCGCAGTGCGGCAGATGCAGGTGCATGGCGACCAGGGCGGCGAGGTGACGTTCGATGCCGAAGGCCAGGGCACCGAAGCGCTGGCCTGGATCGTCGACGTGCCCGCGCTGGAGGCCCGCCTGGCCGATGCCCTGCGGTTCCAGCCCCAGGCCGAATGGGTGGACGCCCCGGTGCCCGCCGCGCTCACCGTGGTGTGCGAGGGCCGCGCCAGCCGCACGCGCGAGGAATTCGGCGTGGACTTCGCCACCATGCCGTATGGGCAGCACGCGGTCGCCACCCGGCTGCAATGCGAACGGCCCCACGGCCAGGTGGCGCGGCAGTGGTTCCTGCCCGACGGCATCCTGGCCTTTTTGCCGCTGGACGGCGCCGCGGGGAACTCCGTCGCGGTCGTCTGGTCAGTCTCGCAGGACCGGGCGCAGCGCCTGGTGGCCCTGGACCCCGCCGAATTCGAGCAGCAGATCCAGCAAGCCAGCCAGAACACGCTGGGCACCCTGCAGTTGAGCGCGGACCGCACGGCCTGGCCGCTGCAGCAGGCCCGCGCGGACCGCTGGTGCGGCCCCATGGCGGCGCCGGGCCAATCGGGCG
>NZ_BAAJYT010000142.1:0-9643 GCF_057541515.1 Acidovorax sp. KNOB132 | reverse complement strand
ACCTGTGTGACCTGCGCCACCACCTCGTCCATGGTGCGTCCGGCCTGGGCCACGAGATCGCTGCCGGTGCTCACGCGCGACACGCTGGCTTCGATCATCGCCTTGATCTCCTTGGCGGCCTCCGCCGAGCGCCCCGCGAGCGACCGCACCTCGCTGGCCACCACCGCGAAGCCGCGCCCTTGCTCACCCGCGCGGGCCGCTTCCACCGCGGGCGTTCAGCGCACGGGATGTTGGTCTGGAAGGCGATGGAATCGATCACGCCGGTGATGTCGGCGATCTTGCGCGAGCTGTCGGTGATCTGCCCCATGGTGCTGACCACCTGCGACACCACGGCGCCGCCGCGCGCGGCCACCTCGGCCGCGGTGGTGGCGAATTCGCTCGCCTGGCGCGCGGACTGGGCGCTCTGCTGCACGGTGCTGGTGAGCAGTTCCATGGACGACGCGGTTTCTTCCAGGTTGGCCGCCGTCTGCTCGGTGCGCTGGCTCAGGTCGTGGTTGCCCGAGGCGATCTCGGTGCTGGCCGTGGAGATGCTGCCCGACGCTTCCTGCACCTGGCGCACCAGGCCGCGCAGCGAATCCTGCATGCGGCCCATGGCGGTCACCAACTGGCCCACCTCGTCCTGCTGCGTGGCATGCACCTCGTGCGACAGATCGCCGCTGGCGATGCGCTCGGCCAGATCGCGCGCCTGGGCCAGCGATTGCGTGATGGAGCGCACGCTGAAGAAGGTCAGCGGAATGAGCACCGCCAGCCCCAGCAGGAGCCCGCCGCCGATCGCGGCCGACATGAAGGCCGTGCGCGCTTCCACGCCCTGGCGCGCCTCCTCCATCTGCTGGCGCGCGGTGGTGGCCAGGCTGGCGAACAGCTGGTCGGTGGCCTCCATGTGCTGCTTGAGGCGGTCGGCATAGGCGCCGCCCCCAGCCCCGTCGATCTGCGCGCGCTCGATCTGCTCGAAGATGGGCGAGATGCCGGCTTCGTACTGCTTGATCTCGGCGAGCGACTTGTCGATGCCCTCGACGAAGGCGGCATCCCCCGCCTGGGCCTGCCGCACGTCGGCCAGGCTCTTGCGCAGCGCGGCGAGCGTCTTGCCCCAGCTGTCGCGCAGGGCCGACACTTCGACCGAGTTGTTGAAGTTGATGATGATGTCCTTCTCGGCCCGGCGCAGATTCCCCAGTGTGGTGCGCAGTTCGGCCATGTCGGTCAGGGTCTGCACGCGCTGCGAAAACAGCACCTGCAACGTGTCCCGCGTACGGTCCAGGGCGAGATAGCCCATGGCACCGATGACGACGAGGAGCACCAAGGAAAAGATCGTCCCGAAATACAGGCGGGTGCGAATCGACAGGCGGCCCAGAGCGTTCATGGCTCTCCTCTACAAAATGTTACTTGAGCGTTAGCAATAACCACGCCACCAAAAAAAACACGGCCTCGTGGGCCGCATCGGCGATCACTATATGCGGCGCCCTGCCAATAGCCGACGGGGTATTCACCGAGGGGCCAACACGCGGCGCCATGCCCTCACACCGTGCAGTGGAAAACAAATTGTCACAAATATAGGGCAAAGTCACTGCCATCGCGACCGCGCCGGCCCGCGCCTTCCGGCCCCGCCATGGCGCCCGCCACACCTTCGGACTCCACATGGCACACCCCTTCACTGCATCTCCCGCGTCCCACGCATCCCCTGCCCCCACTGGCGCCCGGCCGGGCACCGGCTCACTGAGCCAGCGCCTGCTGACTGTCTTTCTCGCCGTCCTGGCGCTGAGCCTGGTGGGTTCGGCCATCGGCATCTGGTCGCTGCACCACATCGGCCGCGCCACGGACGCCATGGTGCAGCGCAGCGTCGCGACCGAGCGCCTGGTGGCCGATGCGTACCGGCTACAGGCCATCAACGCCGAGCGCTACAAGGCCGTGGCACTGAGTTCCGAACCCGAGGTGGGCGAGATCCTCGGCGCCGACATCGCGCGCACCCAGCAGCAGTACGACGCGCTGGTCGCCCAACTGGCCCGGCGGCTCGAAGGCACCGAGGACATGCAGCAGGTGGCGCAGGTGCGCACCATGGGCGCCACCTTCCTGGCCGCGCGGACGGAGCTGGTGGCCGCGCGCGATTCGGGCCTCACCGAGCGCATCCGCAAGGTCTACGGTGAACGCTTCCTGCCCTCGGCCACGGCGCTGCTCCAGGCGCTCGAAGCGCTCTCGCAGTCGCAGCGGCAGGACATCGACGAAGCGGCGGCGCAGGTCGCGCGCCTGAGCGGCATGGCGCGCTGGGCGCTGGTGGCCTTCGGCGCGCTGTCGCTGGCCCTGGGCACCCTGCTGGCGCTGTGGCTGGTGCGCAGCATCACCCGCCCGATCGCCATCGCCAGCGCCACGGCGGACCGCGTGGCCGGGCTGGACCTGCGCCAGGACATCGCCGGCCACGAACGCGACGAGACCGGCCGCATGCTCACCTCGCTGTCGGTGATGCAGGGCGCGCTGCGCAGCCTGGTGCACCGCGTGCAGACCCTGGGGCAGAGCATCAGCGCCGCCTCGACCGACATCGCGGGCGGCAACGCCGACCTGTCCAACCGCACCGAGGAGGCCGCAGCGCGGCTGCAGGAAACCGCGGCCTCGCTGGAGCAGGTCACCCGCCGCGTGGCGGATGCGGCGGCGTCCGCCGAGCGCACGGAAGCCCTGGCCTCGCAGGCTGCCAGCGTGGCGCAGGAAGGCAGCGGCGTGGTCACGCAGGTCGTGGACACCATGGACCGCATCGCCACGGGCTCGCGCCGCATCGCCGACATCACCGGCGTGATCGACTCCATCGCCTTCCAGACGAACATCCTGGCGCTGAACGCCGCCGTGGAGGCCGCACGCGCCGGCGACCAGGGCCGGGGATTCGCCGTGGTGGCGTCCGAAGTGCGCAGCCTGGCCAACCGCTCGGCCGAGGCCGCCAAGGAGATCAAGGCGCTGATCGCCGAGTCCGTGCAGCAGGTGGCCTCGGGCGCCAGCCTGGCCGGGCACGCCGGCCGCACGATGGAGCGCGTGGTCTCCACCATCCAGCACACGGCGCAGACCATGGGCGAGATCCGCAGCCACACCCGGTCGCAGAACCAGGACATCGCGGCCATCCACGCCGCCATGTCGCGGCTGGACGAGATGACGCAGCAGAACGCGGCGCTGGTGGAGCAGTCGGCCGCCGCGGCGGAAAGCCTGCGCGGGCAGGCGCACGACCTGTCGTCGGTGATCAGCCGCTTCGCGCTGCCGCATTCCACGGCGACGGGCGAGGTAGCGGGCCTTCTCTCCGTGCCCGCGCCGGCAACGGTCCCGGGGGCGCGGGCCCTGCGCCTGGGCCACGCCTGAGGTTCGCGCCGCGGCACGCCGCCTTGCCAGGCGGCGTGCCCTGCACCCATTCAGGGCGATGATCAGCCCACCGGCTGGATCGGCACGTACAGCTCGCCGCCCGTGCCGCGGAACTCCACCGCCTTTTCCTGCAGGCCCTTGGCGGCGAACTCGCGCACCTCCTGCGTGATCTTCATCGAGCAGAACTTGGGGCCGCACATCGAGCAGAAGTGGGCGACCTTGGCGCTGTCTTTCGGCAGCGTTTCGTCGTGGTATTCCTGGGCCGTCTCGGGGTCGAGGCCCAGGTTGAACTGGTCCTGCCAGCGGAAATCGAAACGCGCCTGGGAGAGCGCGTCGTCGCGCGCGCGGGCGCCGGGGTGGCCCTTGGCCACGTCGGCGGCGTGCGCGGCGATCTTGTAGGAGATGATGCCCTGCTTGACGTCGTCGCGGTCGGGCAGGCCCAGGTGCTCCTTGGGCGTCACGTAGCACAGCATGGCCGTGCCCATCCAGCCGATCATGGCCGCGCCGATGGCGCTGGCGATGTGGTCGTAGCCCGGGGCGATGTCGATGGTCAGCGGGCCCAGCGTGTAGAACGGCGCTTCGTGGCAGGTCTTGAGCTGTTCGGTCATGTTGGCCTGGATCATGTGCATGGGCACGTGGCCGGGGCCTTCGATCATGGTCTGCACATCGTGCTTCCAGGCGGTCTGGGTGAGTTCGCCCAGCGTGTGCAGCTCGGCGAACTGGGCTTCGTCATTGGCGTCGGACGCGCAGCCGGGCCGCAGGCCATCGCCCAGGCTGAACGACACGTCGTACGCCTTCATGATGTCGCAGATGTCCTCGAAGTGCTCGTACAGGAAGCTCTCCTTGTGGTGCGCCATGCACCACTTGGCCATGATGGAGCCGCCGCGCGAGACGATGCCGGTGCGGCGCTGGGCCGTGAGGTGGATGTAGGCCAGCCGCACGCCCGCGTGGATGGTGAAGTAGTCCACGCCCTGCTCGGCCTGCTCGATGAGCGTGTCGCGGAAGATGGCCCAGGTCAGGTCTTCGGCCACGCCGCCGACCTTCTCCAGCGCCTGGTAGATGGGCACCGTGCCGATCGGCACCGGCGAGTTGCGCACGATCCAGTCCCGCGTGGTGTGGATGGCCTTGCCGGTGGACAGGTCCATCACGTTGTCGGCGCCCCAGCGAATGGCCCACACCAGCTTTTCCACTTCTTCCTCGATGCTGGAAGTGACGGCCGAGTTGCCGATGTTGGCGTTGATCTTGACCTTGAAGTTGCGCCCGATCGCCATCGGCTCCACCTCGGGGTGGTTGATGTTGGCGGGAATGATCGCGCGGCCGCGGGCCACTTCATCGCGCACGAACTCGGGCGTGATGATCTTCGGGATGCTCGCGCCCATGGGGTTGCCCATCAGGCGCTGCTCGCGGCCCGCATCCTGCATGTACTGCGCCATCCATTCGCGGCGGCCGTTCTCGCGGATGGCCACGTATTCCATCTCGGGCGTGACGATGCCGCGGCGCGCGTAGTGCATCTGCGTCACGTTGGCGCCGCTCTTGGCGCGCAGCGGCTGGCGCTGCAGCGCGGCGGCCTCGGCACGCAGCTGGGCCAGGCGGGCGGCGTCCTCGCTCTTTTGGCCATCGTCCAGCGCCACGGGCGGGCGGCCCTCGTAGTGCTCCACGTCGCCGCGCGCCGCGATCCAGCCGCCGCGCACGCTGGCCAGGCCCTGGCGCACGTCGATCACGGCCTCGGGGTCGGTGTAGGGGCCGGAGGTGTCGTACACGCTGACCTGCTCGCCGTTGGTGAGCGCGATGTCGCGCACCGGCACGCGCAGGTCCGCGTGCGTGTGGCCGGGCAGGTAGGCCTTGCGCGATGCGGGAAAGGGCGCGCGGGTGAGCGCGAGCAGTTCGGCGAATTTTTCGCGGGCGAGGGGTTCGGGTGCGTTCATGGGGCAGGTCTCCTGTTTCCGGGGGCGGTGGGGCTGCTCCGGAAATGGACCTGTGCCTGGAACGCAGGCGCAGGGCGCCTGGTGAAGCGGTGCGTGCCACGCGGGTGCGGGCACGGTCACGGGAGGTCGGCTCTTCTTCCGCCGGTATGAACCGGATCAAGTTCGTCGGGTTCGCAAGCCAGCCTGACATTCGTCAGGCCGCCCGCATCTCAGCGCATCAGCACACCCCGGAGCAGGCGCCAGTATAGGCCAGCCCCCTCGCCCGCCGCCATCCCTCCGTGTCGGTCAGGCGATGCGCCCCAGGATGAGCACGGCGAAGAACACGAAGCCGGCGATCACCGTCCACTTCAGGATGATGAGCCCCCAGCGTTTGTAGCGCGCCTGCCCCGTGCCCACGTAGAACGCGAACGACACCGCTGCCATGAGCAGCAGCAGGGTGGCGATCCAGCGAAAGATCAGCATGCCGCGCGGCCCCGGCGTCGCCCTACCACGCGGCCACCGGCTGCGCGAAGCCGGCGGGCGCCTGGCGCTCGTTGTCGAACGTGGCGATTTCCCAGGCGTCCTCCTGCGCGAGCAGTTCGCGCAGCAGCAGGTTGTTCATCGCGTGGCCCGAGCGGAACGCGCTGTAGGCCGCCAGCAGTGGCTTGCCGACGAGGTACAGGTCGCCGATGGCATCGAGGATCTTGTGCTTCACGAACTCGTCGTCGTAGCGCAGGCCGTCGCTGTTGAGCACCTTGTAGTCGTCCATGACGATGGCGTTGTCCAGGCCACCGCCCAGCGCCAGGCCGCTGGCGCGCATCATCTCCACGTCCTTGGTGAAGCCGAACGTGCGCGCGCGCGCGATGTCGCGGGTGTAGTTGCCGGAGCCGAGGTCGAACTCCACGCTCTGTCCGGTGGAATCGACCGCCGGGTGGGCGAAGTCGATCTCGAAGCGCAGCTTGTAGCCGTGGTACGGGTCGAGCCGCGCCCACTTCGTGCTTGGGCCCGTGCCCTCGCGCACCTCGACCGGGCGCGTCACGCGGATGAATCGCTTGGGCGCCTTCTGCAGCTCCACGCCGGCGCTCTGCAGCAGGAACACGAACGAGGCGGAGGAACCGTCGAGGATGGGCACCTCTTCGGCGGTGATGTCGATGTACAGGTTGTCCAGCCCCAGGCCCGCGCAGGCCGACATCAGGTGCTCGACCGTGTGCACCTTCGCGCCGCCCACGCCGATGGTGGAGGCCATGCGCGTGTCCACCACGGCCATGGCGGTGATGGGAATGTCCACCGGCTCGGGCAGGTCCACCCGGCGGAACACGATGCCCGTGTCGGGCTGGGCGGGGCGCAGCGTCAATTCGACCCGCTGGCCGCTGTGCAGGCCCACGCCGACGGCGCGGGTCAGGGTCTTGATCGTGCGTTGCTGGAGCATCGGTCGATTTTAGAGGGGGAGGCCCCATCATGGGGCATCGCTGCCGCTATGGGCGCAATAGGCCCACGCGCGCAGGAAAAAACCGCCAGCCCCTTGCGGAACATGGCGGTGTTGTGAACAAGAAAGGCCCGCAGGGCCTTGCCCGTCAGTCGGCCTGCTTGCGCAGGAACGCGGGGATTTCCAGGTCGTCCATGCCGCCCGAGGACAGCGCGTCCACGCGGGCGGCCGCCTGCGTGCGGTTGGTGCGCCACACGCTGGGCACCGACATGTTGCCGTAGTCTGCCTGCGCGGTGCCGCCACCGACCAGGCCCGCGCCCAGCGTCGCGCCGGCCATGGGCATCTGGTAGGCCACGTTGTCCGTGCCGGTGCGCAGGCCGCCCTGTACCACCGAGATGGGCTGGCGGCGTGCGTTCTGGCGCGACAGGCCGGTGGCCACCACGGTCACGCGGATCTCTTCGCCCAGGCTGTCGTCGTAGGCGGCGCCGTAGATCACGTGCGCATCCGGCGAGGCGTAGGCGTTGATGGTACTCATGGCCAGGCGCGACTCGGACAGCTTCAGGCTGCCCTTGGCGGCGGTCACCAGCACCAGCACGCCCTTGGCGCCCGACAGATCGATGCCTTCCAGCAGCGGGCAGGCCACGGCCTGCTCGGCGGCGATGCGGGCGCGGTCGGGGCCGGCGGCCGTGGCCGTACCCATCATGGCCTTGCCGGGCTCGCCCATCACGGTGCGCACGTCTTCGAAGTCGACGTTGACGTGGCCGTATTCGTTGATGATTTCAGCGATGCCGCCCACGGCGTTCTTGAGCACGTCGTTGGCATGCGCGAAGGCCTCGTCCTGGGTGATGTCGTCGCCCAGCACTTCCAGCAGCTTCTCGTTGAGCACGACGATCAGCGAATCGACGTTGGCTTCCAGCTCGGCCAGGCCGTTGTCGGCATTGGCCATGCGGCGACCGCCTTCCCAGTCGAAGGGCTTGGTGACCACGCCCACGGTGAGGATGCCCATCTCCTTGGCCACGCGCGCGATCACGGGGGCCGCGCCGGTGCCCGTGCCGCCGCCCATGCCGGCGGTGATGAACAGCATGTGCGCGCCGGTGATGGCGCTGCGGATGTCTTCCACGGCCGCTTCGGCGGCATCGCGGCCTTTGTCGGGCTTGCTGCCCGCGCCCAGGCCGCTGCCGCCCAGCTGGATGGTGCGGTGCGCGGGGCTGCGCGTGAGGGCCTGCGCGTCGGTGTTGGCGCAGACGAACTCCACGCCCTGCACATTGCGCGCGATCATGTGGGCGACGGCATTGCCGCCGCCGCCGCCGACACCGATCACCTTGATCTGGGTGCCCTGATTGAATTCTTCGGCTTCGATCATTTCGATGGTCATGGTGGGTGCTCCTAGTCTTTCACGTGAATTGCATGGGGCCAAAACGGCTGGATGGTTGGAATCGGGTGGGGCGCGGTCCGCGGCACGAAAGGGGGGCCGGTGCCCCGCCATCGTTGCCAGAACAGCGCATCGGGGCCGGCGCGAGCGAGCCAGTGCTGAGGGGACAACATGTCAGAAGTTCCCCACGATGAAATCTTTGAAGCGGCCGAACGCGGTCTTCACCGAGCCGCTCTTTTGCGCCACCTTGAAGCCGCGCAGGCGCGCCAGGCGCGCCTCTTCCAGCAGGCCCATGACGGTGGCGGCGCGCGGCTGGGCGATCATGTCGGCCAGCGCGCTCGAATACTTGGGAATGCCCCGGCGCACGGGCTTCAGAAAGATGTCCTCGCCCAGCTCGACCATGCCCGGCATGATGGCGCTGCCGCCCGTGAGCACGATGCCCGAGGACAGCACCTCTTCATAGCCCGACTCGCGGATGACCTGCTGCACCAGCGAGAAGATCTCCTCCACGCGCGGCTCGATCACGCCGGCCAGCGCCTGCTTGCTGAGCATGCGCGGGCTGCGGTCGCCCAGGCCGGGCACCTCCACCTGCGCCTCGGGATCGGCCAGCAGCTGCTTGGCATAGCCGCTTTCGACCTTGATGTCCTCGGCGTCCTTGGTGGGCGTGCGCAGCGCCATGGCGATGTCGCTGGTGATGAGGTCGCCCGCGATCGGGATCACGGCCGTGTGGCGGATCGCGCCGCCGGTGAAGATCGCCACGTCGGTCGTGCCCGCACCGATGTCCACCACCGCCACGCCCAGCTCGCGCTCGTCGTCGGTCAGCACGGCCTGGCTGGAGGCGAGCGGGTTCAGCATGAGCTGCTCCACCTCGAGACCGCAGCGGCGCACGCACTTGATGATGTTCTCGGCCGCGCTCTGCGCGCCGGTCACGATGTGGATCTTGGCCTCCAGGCGGATGCCGCTCATGCCGATGGGCTCCTTCACATCCTGCCCGTCGATCACGAATTCCTGCGGCTCCACCAGCAGCAGGCGCTGGTCGCTGGAGATGTTGATGGCCTTGGCCGTCTCCACCACGCGCGCCACGTCGGCCTGGGTGACTTCCTTGTCCTTGACCGCCACCATGCCGCTCGAATTGAGCCCGCGGATGTGGCTGCCGGTGATGCCGGTGTACACGCGCTGGATCTTGCAGTCGGCCATCAGCTCGGCCTCTTTCAGCGCCTGCTGGATGCTCTGCACCGTGGCGTCGATGTTCACCACCACGCCGCGCTTGAGGCCATTGCTGGGTGCGACGCCCAGCCCGGCCAGCTTGAGTTCGCCATTGGGCAGCACCTCGGCCACCACCGCCATCACCTTGGCGGTGCCGATGTCCAGCCCCACGACCACGTCTTTGTATTCTCTTGCCATATTCTGTGTCCTGCCCTCAGTGGTTCTGCCCTGTTGTTCTGGCGGGGCGCGCGCGCTGCGGCGCAGTGCGCGCGGGCGCCCGGGCGGCCGCCTTGGGGGCGTCGCCATTGGACCGTGGTCACCCCGCGCAGCCGCAGCGCATAGCCGTCGGCGTGGCGCAGGTCGGCCGATTCGAGTGCGTCCGCGCGCCGCCCGTACTGGCCCGCCACG
>NZ_BAAJYT010000141.1:0-9700 GCF_057541515.1 Acidovorax sp. KNOB132 | reverse complement strand
GGCAGGGCCTTGCCCGCGGGCCGCGCCAGGCGGTGGCCCGCGACCACGATCGCATCCGCCTCGCCCTGCGCGGGCAGGAAGTTCATGCCCGGCGAGCCGATGAAGTGGCCCACGAACACGTGCTGCGGCCGCTCGAAAAGCGCATCGGCCGCGCCCACCTGCACGGCGCGCCCGCGCGTCATCACCACCACCTCTTCGGCGAAGGTCAGCGCCTCCACCTGGTCGTGGGTCACGTAGATCAGGGTCAGCTTGAGCTCGTGGTGGATCTGCTTGAGCTTGCGGCGAAGCTGCCACTTGAGGTGCGGATCGATCACCGTGAGCGGCTCGTCGAAGAGCACGGCCGCCACGTCGGAGCGCACCAGGCCGCGCCCGAGCGAGATCTTCTGCTTGGCATCGGCGGTCAGGCCCGAGGCGCGCTGGTCGAGCTGCCCGCTCATGTCCAGCATCTCGGCGATCTGGCCGACGCGCTGGCGGATCTGGGCCTCGGGCACCTTGCGGTTCTTGAGCGGAAAGGCGAGGTTCTCGGCCACCGTCATGGTGTCGTAGATCACCGGGAACTGGAACACCTGGGCGATGTTGCGCTCCTGCGGGCTCGCGTGGGTGACGTCCTTGCCGTCGAACAGCACGCGCCCCTGCGAGGGCACGAGCAGGCCCGACATGATGTTGAGCATGGTCGTCTTGCCGCAGCCCGAGGGGCCCAGCAAGGCATAGGCGCCGCCGTCGCGGAACTCCATCGACAGCGGCAGCAGCGCGTAGTCGCTGTCCTGCTGCGGGTTGGGCTTGTAGGCGTGCGCCAGGTCCAGATTGATGCGCGCCATCTCAGCGCCCTCCCCGGCGCGCGGGCGCCAGCAGCAAGGCGCCGTCGGCGCCGAAGACATAGGCTTCGCCCGGTGCCAGGTGCAGCGTGATGGCCGCACCCAGGTCGAAGTAATGCACGCCCGTGACCTGCGCCACGAGTTCGCCCCAGGGCGTGTGCGCATGCACGAAGGTGTCCGAGCCCGAGATTTCGGCCAGCTCCACCGTGCCGGCCACCGCCACGTCGCCGGGGCGTGCCTGCAGACGCAGGGCACTCGCCCGCACGCCGACGGTCAGGCCCGTCGCGGCGCTGCCCGCCGGCAAACCCTGCGGCAGCGCCAGCAGGCCGCCACCGGCCATGCGCACGCCGCCCGCGCCGCATCGGCGGCGATCAGGTTCATCGGTGGGTCGCTGAAGGCGCGGGCCACGCGCAGCGAGCTCGGGGCATGGAAGACTTCGGCCGTGGGGCCGTACTGCAGCAGTTCGCCCTCGTGCAGCACGGCGGTATAGCCGCCCAGCAGCAGGGCCTCGCCCGGCTCGGTGGTGGCATAGACCACGGTGGAGTCGCCGGCCGCGAACAGCTGGGTCAGTTCGTCGCGCAGTTCCTCGCGCAGCTTGTAGTCGAGGTTGACCAGGGGCTCGTCCAGCAGCATCAGCGGCGCGCCCTTGGCCAGGGCCCGGGCCAGCGCCACGCGCTGCTGCTGCCCGCCCGACAGCTCGGCCGGGTAGCGGTTCAGGAACATGTCGATGTGCAGCCGCTCGGCCAGGGCGCGCACGCGCTCGGCGATGCCCTTGTCGCCCCGCAGCTTGAGCGGCGAGGCGATGTTGTCGGCCACCGTCATGGAGGGGTAGTTGATGAACTGCTGGTACACCATGGCCACGTTGCGCTCGCGCACGGGCACGCCGGTCACGTCCACACCATCCACGCGCACCGTGCCTTCGGTCGGCTTGTCCAGCCCCGCCATGATGCGCATCAGGCTGGTCTTTCCCGCCTGCGTGCGCCCAGCAGAACGGTCACCGCGCCGCTTTGCAGCGCCATGTCCATGCCATGCAGCCAGGTCTGGGCCCCTACCCGCTTGTTGATGCTCTCAAGTGCCAGCTGCATGCAGCTACCCCATTTCTGCGACCCAAGCCGCAGCGCAGAGCGCGCACGGCCAAGTCTTCGTTGTTCGATTGCGATCATTTTTTGTTGTTTTTGTGATCGTTTTGAATCAAGGTTTACCCTTGATTGATTCGTTTTTGTTCGCTTGGCGCCAGTGGCGCGCCCCGCCCCACCGTCAGCGCGCCGTGCGGCGAAAGACGTCTGCAGCGAGGGCGATGGCCAGAAAACAGCGTCTCCAGCGCACTCCGTGCTCTGGAGGTTCCGGGTTTTCCCCTGTGTCGCAAACGCCCTGCTCGGTATTCACACCCTTTACCGCTTGAAACATTGCCCCTAGTCTCGGGCTTCATTCACGAGCGTCGGCGGTGTCGGCGGCGCTCCCGTCCAATTTCGTATCTGGGAGATGTCATGAACAAAATGCGTGTGCTGTCGGTGGCTGTTCTTGCCTGTCTATCGTCGGTCGCCATGGCACAAAGCACGTCGGGCATGGCGGGCAGCAGCAGCCTCAACATGTACGGCATCGTGGACCTGGGCGTCAGCCATGTGACCGGCGGCCCCGGCGGCAACCAGACCCGGCTGATCAGCGGCAACATGGAAGGCTCGCGCCTGGGCTTCAAGGGCAACGAAGACCTGGGCGGTGGCTACCGCGCGATCTTCACCATGGAAGCGCGGATCGAGGCCGATACCGGCGACACCAGCAACCGCCCCGTGTCCCTGGGCCAGTTGCCCGACCGGCTGAGCACGGCCACCTCGCTGGGCCTGCCAGCGGCCCTGCAGCCCGCGGTGACCGCCGTGGCCAATCAGATCGGCTCCAACATCGGCGTCAACCTGAACAAAACCTTCTTCGACCGCCAGATATTCAGCGGGCTGGTGACCCCGTTCGGCGCCTTCACGTTCGGCCGCCAGTACACGCCCGGCTACCTGGCCACCGGCAACTTCGATGCGATGAAGACCGAGTCCAGCCTGTCCCTGGGACAACTGGTGGCGATCCCGAACTCGTTCGACATCCGGGTCAGCAACTCGATCCAGTACGCCCTGCAAAAGGACGGCCTCACCGCCACCGCCATGTACGCCGCCGGCGAGGTGGCGGGCAAGCCGAGCGCGCGGCGCCTGCTTGGCATCATGGCGATCTACAAGGGCGACGGCTATTCGTTCGGCGGCGGCTACAACACCCGCAACAACGAACTGGGCGAAAAGTCGCTCACCACCGGCATCGTGGGTGCCACGCTGGACATCGGCCCGGGCACGCTGTCCGGCCAGTACGCCGTCATCAAGGACGACCACCCGAGCGACCTGTCCACCATCGCCGCGAGCCTGTCGGCCAACCCGGCCACGGCGCCGGTGGCGGGCCTGGTGCAGAACGCGTTCATCCAGGGCTTCAAGCAGGACGCCCGCCTGTTCCAGGTCGGCTACCGCATCACCAGCGGCGTGCACACGGTGACCGTGGCCTACAACAACATGAACGACAAGCGCCCGTTCAATGCCGACCGCTACTCCTACGGCGCGGCCTACACCTACGCGCTGTCCAAGCGCACCGACGTGAGCGCTGTGCTGACGCACCTGGAAAACAAGAACACCTCGCAGGACTTTCTGGGTGGCAACGGTTTCATCGGAGGCGTGGCGGCCTCCCCAGGCAAGGACGTGAACAGCATCGCCTTGTCGATTCGCCACCGGTTCTGACGCGCTCCGCAGTCTTCCAAAAGAAGCCTTTGGCCGCCGAGACAAATCCCCCGCAAGGGGGATTTTTTTCGTCCGGGGCCACCGAAAACCTTTTGGGGCACCGACGGCGGCACCCTCTGCCTCGGCGTTCGATCCGGATCGGGATTGTTGCTTCTTGATCGTTTCCCATCAAGGTTTACCCTGGAACGGTTCGTTTTGGTTCGCTTTAAAGTCAGGCAGTCCCGCTGCGGACCCTGCGCTGTCATTTCTTTTCGATTTCGCTTCGCCACCCGAATCCTTTCCGTGAACACCAACCCCCGCCAACTGCGCCTGCTCGAAGAGGTCCGCTCCCGCCAATCCGCCACCGTGGAGGAGCTGGCCGACACCTTGGGCGTGACGCTGCAGACGGTGCGGCGCGACGTGCAGCGGCTGGCCGAACTGGGGCTGGTGAGGCGGTTCCACGGCGGCGTGCGGGTGCCGACCTCCACCGTGGAGAATCTCGGCCACACGCAGCGCGAAACGCTGCATGCCGACGGCAAGGCCCGCATCGCGCGTGCCGTGGCGGCCCAGGTGCCCAACGACTGCTCGCTGATCCTCAACATCGGCACCACCACCGAAGCCATCGCCCGCGCGCTCATGCACCACCGCGGCCTGCGCGTCATCACCAACAACCTGAACGTGGCCGCCATCCTGAGCGGCAAGCCCGACTTCGAAGTCATCGTGGCCGGCGGCGTGGTGCGTTCGCGCGACCGCGGCATCGTGGGCGAGGCCGCGGTGGATTTCATCCGCCAGTTCCGGGTGGACATCGCGCTCATCGGCATCTCCGGCATCGAGTCGGACGGTACGCTGCGCGACTTCGACTACCGCGAGGTGAAGGTGGCGCAGACCATCATCGCCCAGGCCCGCGAGGTCTGGCTGGCCGCCGACCACAGCAAGTTCAGCCGCGCGGCGATGGTGCAGGCCGCCACGCTGGCGCAGATCGGCCGGCTGTTCACCGATGCGCCGCCACCCGAGCCCTTTCCCGCGCTGCTGCGCGATGCCGGCGTGGACTGCACCGTCGCTGGATGACGCCCCCACCGCCCCGCGGCACCCCGCCGGTCCTCTCCTTCCAGAATCCACCATGACCTATCTGCTCGCCCTCGACCAAGGCACCTCCAGTTCCCGCAGCATCGTGTTCGACGAGCGCGGCCACATCGTCGCGCAGGCACAGCTGGAGCTGCCGCAGATCTACCCGCAGCCCGGCTGGGTGGAGCACGACCCGCGCGAGATCTGGCGCACCCAGCTGGCCACCGCGCGGCAGGCCCTGGCCCAGGCGAATCTGAAGGCCGGCGACGTGCGGGCGCTGGGCATCACCAACCAGCGCGAGACCACGGTGCTGTGGAACCGGCGCACCGGCGAGCCCGTGCACCACGCCATCGTCTGGCAGGACCGCCGCGCCGAGCCGCTGTGCGCCGAGTTGCGCGAGCGCGGCCTGGCCGGCACCATCCAGGCCAAGACCGGCCTGCTGATCGATGCGTATTTCTCGGGCACCAAGCTGCGCTGGCTGCTGGACCACGTGCCCGGCGCGCGCGCCCAGGCCGAGCGCGGCGAACTGGCCTTCGGCACCGTGGACAGCTGGCTCATCTGGCAGCTCACGCAAGGCCAGGTGCACGTGACCGACGTGAGCAACGCCGCGCGCACCATGCTCTTCAATGTGCGCACCAACCAGTGGGACGACGAACTGCTGGAGCTGCTGCAGATCCCGCGCGCCCTCATGCCCGAGGTGCGCCCCTCCAGCGCCCACTTCGGCGACACCCACCCCGAGCTGCTGGGCAGCGCCCTGCCCATCGGCGGCGTGGCCGGCGACCAGCAGAGCGCGCTGTTCGGCCAGGCCTGCTTCAAGGCCGGCATGGCCAAGAACACCTACGGCACCGGCTGCTTCATGCTGATGCACACGGGGCAGAAGTTCCAGACCTCCACCAACGGCCTGCTCACCACCAGCGCGGCCCAGATCGGCACGGCGCCGCCCGGCGCGGCCTCGCTCAGCCTGGCCGGCAGCACGCCCGAGTTCGCCATGGAAGGCAGCGTGTTCGTCGGCGGCGCGTGGTGCAGTGGCTGCGCGACGGCCTGCGCGCCATCTCGGCCAGCAACGAGGTGCAGTCGCTCGCCGAAAGCGTGCCCGATTCGGGCGGCGTGATGATGGTGCCCGCCTTCACCGGCCTGGGCGCGCCCTACTGGAAGCCCGACGCGCGCGGCACCATCACCGGCCTCACGCGCGGCACCACGCTCGCCCACATCGCGCGGGCGGCGCTGGAGAGCATCGCCTACCAGAGCGCCGCGCTGCTGCAGGCCATGAGCCGCGACGCCGTGGCCGCCGGCGGCGCGCCGGTGAGCGAGCTGCGCGTGGACGGCGGCGCCTGCGTGAACGACCTGCTCATGCAATTCCAGGCCGACCTGCTGGGCATTCCCGTGGTGCGGCCCGCGGTGATCGAGACCACGGCGCTGGGCGCGGCCTACCTGGCCGGCCTGTCGAGCGGCGTGTACCGCAGCACCGACGAACTGTCGGACCTGTGGCGCGCCGAGCGCCGCTTCATGCCCACGCTGGGCGCCCCCCGCGCCCGCGAACTCATGGCGCGCTGGGAGCACGCCGTGCGGCAGGCCTCGCTCGACTGAAAACCGCCGCCCCGGCCCCCCGCCACAGCGCAGGCGCTAACATCCTGCGCTTCGCCTCCACCTGCCCACCGCCGCCATGAATGCCACGCCCGCCGCGACCGATTCGCCCTCCTCCGCCATCGCCTTCATCGGCGGGGGCAACATGGCCAGCGCCATCATCGGCGGGCTGATCCGCCAGGGCGTGCCGGCCGCGCAGATCGAAGTGGTCGAGCCCTGGGCCGAAGCCCGCGCCGCCCTGCTTTCGCAGCACGGCATCACGGCGCACGAAGCGGCCGGCCCCGCGCTGGCCCGGGCCGGCACCGTGGTGTGGGCCGTCAAGCCCCAGACCTTCCAGGAAGCGGCCCGGCAGGCGCGCGCCCACACCGCCGGCGCCGTGCACCTGAGCGTGGCCGCCGGCATCCGCTCGGACAGCATCGCCCGTTGGCTGGGCAGCGAACGCATCGTGCGCGCCATGCCCAACACCCCGGCGCTGATCGCCCGCGGCATGACGGCCCTCTACGCCCGCCCCCAGGTGACCGCCGCCGAGCGCGCGGCCATCGAGCGGATCATCGCGACGACGGGGGAATTCCTGTGGGTGGACGACGAGCCGCAGCTCGATGCCGTCACCGCCCTCTCGGGCTCGGGCCCGGCCTATGTGTTCCGCTTCCTGGAGGCCATGATCGAGGCCGGCGCCGCCATGGGCCTGAGCCGCGCCCAGGCCCACCAGCTGGCCGTGGCCACCTTCGCCGGCGCCTCCGAACTGGCCCGCCGCTCGGACGAGCCACCCGAGGTGCTGCGCCAGCGCGTCACCTCCAAGGGCGGCACCACCTACGCCGCCCTGCAGTCGATGGAGCAGGACGAAGTGCCCCAGCGCTTCATGCGCGCCCTGGAGGCCGCGCGTGAGCGGGCGCGCGAACTGGGCGACGAGTTCGGCGCCTGATCGCCAGCGCGGGCGGGCGCCCCGCCGGCTTCAAGCCAAAGCGCCCTCCAGCACAATAAGTACTAGGGCATATCGCTATAAAAACAATAGCAAACTACCACAGCGCGTAACCCACGGCGATGCCGGCGAACAGCGTGAACCCGATCCAGTGGTTCTCGCGGAAGGCCCGAAAGCAACCGTCGCGCGTGCGGTGGCGGATCAGCGCGAAGTGCCACGCCACCTGGGCCAGCACCGCGCCGATCGCGAGGTAGAACGCCGCGCCCAGCCCCAGCGGCGCCAGCGAAACGCCCCAGAACGCCACCAGCAGCAGGTAGAACGCCAGGATGGCCGCCACGTCGAAGCGGCCCAGGGTGATGGCCGACGTCTTCATGCCGATCTTCAGGTCGTCGTCGCGGTCCACCATGGCGTATTCGGTGTCGTAGGCCAGCACCCAGAACAGGTTGCCCAGCACCAGCCACAGCGCCAGCCACGGCACCTCGCCGCGCACGGCGGTGAACGCCATCGGAATGCCCATGCTGAACGCCACGCCCAGCACCGCCTGCGGCATGGAAAAGAACCGCTTGGTGAACGGGTACAGCACCGTCACCGCCAGCGCCGGCACCGACCACGCGATGGTGATGGCATTGGTGGTGAGCACCAGCGCGAAGGCCACGAGCGCCAGCACCGCGCCCACGGCCAGCGCTTCGCGCGGGGACACGGCGCCGCTCGTCACCGGCCGCTGCGCCGTGCGCTTGACGTGCCGGTCGAACCGGCGGTCGGCCACGTCGTTCACGCAGCAGCCCGCGCTGCGCATCAGGATGGTGCCCAGCGTGAACACGGCCAGCAGGTGCCAGCCGGGGAATCCGCCCGCCGCGACCCACAGCGCCGACAGCGTGGGCCACAGCAGCAGCAGCCAGCCGGCCGGGCGGCTCCAGCGGATCAGGTCGAGGTAGAGCGACAGGCGCGACGGCGTGGGGGCGGAAAGCTGCATGGCGCGGACAAAGGAGAGGAAAGAAAAAGAGAGAAAGAGAGGCGACCCGGGAAACGAAAACGCCCGCACGGGTGGGCGGGCGCTGGCTGGGCAGGGCCGTGCAAGGCCCGGCCGGCTTACTCCTCCAGGAGCGAGCGCAGCATCCAGGCGGTCTGCTCGTGCACCGCCAGGCGCTGGGTCAGCAGATCGGCCGTGGGTTCGTCGCTGGCCTTGTCGGCCACCGGGAACAGCTCGCGCGCCGTGCGGGCGACGGCCTCGTGGCCTTCGACCAGGATGCGCACCATCTCCAGCGCGTGGGGCGGCTCGGTGGGCGCGTCGGGCAGCGAGGTGAGCTTGCCGAACTGAGCGTACGAGCCCGGCGCCGCATGGCCCAGCGAGCGGATGCGCTCGGCCACCGGGTCCACCGCGTTCCACAGCTCGGTGTACTGCCCCATGAACATGGTGTGCAGCGTGTTGAACATCGGGCCCGTCACGTTCCAGTGGAAATTGTGGGTGGTGAGGTACAGCGTGTAGGTGTCGGCCAGCAGGCGCGACAGGCCTTGCGCGATGGCCGCGCGGTCCTTGTCGCTGATGCCGATGTTGATGCGCGGTGCGCCGCTGGCGCCGGCGCGGGCAAGGGGGGTCTTGGGGGTCTTGGCCATGGAGAACTCCTTCGGGTGCTGAACTGAACGATGCGTTGCGTTGCCGCTGCCATCTTGCCGGCCCGGGCGGGCCCCCGCCGCTGCCGGGGAGGCGTGGCGCCCGGGCGCCTGAAACACTTTAGCGCATGCAGGGCGGCCAGCGGCCGCCCGGGGTCACTGCATCTGCGGCAGGTTGCCGATGCGCACCAGCATCTCGGTGAACATCTGCATGTCGGCGTCGAGGTCGGCCACTTCCTTGAATTCCTTCGCGTTGTGGGCCGTGTACTTCTTGCCCGGCATCGCGGGGCCGAAGTTGATCGCGTTGGGCATCAGCTTGGCCGTGGTGCTGCCGGCCGTGGGCACGGGCTTGGCCTCCAGGCCCGTGGTGTCGCCGAAGGTGTTGAGCAGCGTGGAAAGCCAGGCGCCCTTGGGGTCGCGCGCCATCCACTCGCCCTGGCTGTGGTCCACCTCGACCGCCACGCCGGCCTGCGCGCCCCACGCCTGGATGCGCGCGGCGGTGGCCTTCGTCAGCACGTCGGCGGTGCTGCCGCGCGGCATGCGCACGTTCACCAGCACATCGACCTTGCCGTCCTTCTCGCGCACCAGGTTGGGCGACATGGTGAGCGGGCCCATGAAGTCGTCGCTGTACGCCAGGCCCATCGTGCGGCCCAGGTAATCGGTGCCGTACAGGTCGGCGATGTAGCGCACCGCGCCCGCATAGCCGTTGGCCGCCAGCGGCACGCCGGACTCCTGCAGGAACAGCGCCAGGCGCGGCAGCGGGTTCACGCCCTCTTCGGGGCGCGAGCCGTGGGCCGACGTGCCCGTGACCTTGACCGTCAGCGCAGCGCCGTCCTGGACGATGTCGATGGCGAAGGGGCCGCCCTGGCCCGCGTACTTGGCGATGAAGGCCTCGCGGGCCGCGCCCAGGCGCTGCGCCGCGGCGGCCAGATCACCGCCCGTGAGGCGCGCGGTGGCCGTCTGCGGCA
>NZ_BAAJYT010000140.1:0-9807 GCF_057541515.1 Acidovorax sp. KNOB132 | reverse complement strand
CCCTGCCCGCCACCGATGCGCCCGGTGCGCCGGGCGCCCCGCCGCCCCTGGACAACGGCCAGCACATCCTGATCGGCGCCTACACCGAGTGCCTGCACCTCATGGCGCAGGTGGGCGTGGACCCGGAAGCGGCCCTGCTGCGCCTGCCGCTGTCGCTGCGCTTCGCCGACGGCAAAGGCATCCGCCTGCCGGACATCGCGCCCCCCTGGGACGCCGTGTGGGGCATCGCCACCGCCCGGGGCTGGGGCCTGCGCCAGCGGCTGGCGCTGATGACCACCACCGCCCGCTGGATGTGGGGACTGGGCGGATTCCGCTGCGAGCCCGGCGATACGGTGCTGACCATCAGCCAGGGCCTGCCGCCGCAGCTGATGGCCGAGTTCGTGGAGCCGCTGTGCGTCTCGGCGCTCAACACCCCCGCCGCCGAAGCCAGCGCCACGGTGTTCCTGCGCGTGCTGCGCGATGCGCTCTTCAGCGGGCGCGGCGGCTCCAACCTGCTGCTGCCGCGCACCGACCTGGGCGCGCTGTTTCCCGAACCCGCCGCGCAATGGCTGCAGGCCCAGGGCCACACCGTGCACCGGGCGCGCCGGGTGCAGGCCATCGCGCCCCAGTCACCGCCATCGAGTGGCTGGACGGTGGATGGCGAGGCGTTTGACACCGCCGTGCTGGCCCTGCCCAGCAGCGATGCGGCCAGGCTGGTGGCCGCGTGCGCGGGCTCCGCGCAGGCCGCGCCGCGCAACGCGCTGTGCTCCGCGCTGTACGACTGGGCGGCCGTGGCGCAGGCGATGCGTTTCACCGCCATCGCCACCGTCTATGCGCAGGTGCCGGGCGCCCAGGGGCCCGTGCTGGAGAGCCCCATGCTGGCGCTGCGCTCTTCCATGCAGGAACCGGCCCAGTTCGCCTTCGACCGCGGCGTGCTCGGCGGCCCGCCGGGCCTGCTGGCCCTGGTGGTGAGCGCCTTCGAGGGCGACCGTGCCGAGCGCGAACAGCAGGTGCTGCGCCAGGCCATGCGCCAACTGGGCCTGCCGGCGCTGGACCTGGTGCAGACAGTGGTGGAAAAGCGCGCCACCTTCGCCTGCACGCCCGCGCTGCAGCGCCCGTCCAACGCGATCGCGCCGGGGCTGTGGGCCTGCGGCGACTATGTGCGCGGGCCCTACCCCGCCACGCTGGAAGGCGCGGTGCTGGCGGGCACGGCGGTCGGGCAGCAGCTGGGCAAAAAATAGGCTCTAGCGCAGATTCCACTAGGGCATATAGCTACAAAAACAATAGCAAATGCCCGCCGTGACTCACGCCGGGCGGGGCAGCACATCCGCCATCTTGAGCACGGACACGCCCGTGTTGCCCCAGAAACGCTCCAGGCTGTCGGCCCGCTCGATCAGCAGCCGCTGCACCAGCGGCTCCAGCGACGTGGCGGCGGGATCGGCCACCAGCAGGTAGCGCGGCTCTACGGTCTCGGGCACGCCGGCGGCGGTTTCGTTGACCTGCACCACCCAGTCCAGGGCGGTGAGCGCCTCCAGCACGGGTTCCAGCTGCAGCGCATCCACGCGCAGCGCCTGGCACAGCGCGCTCATTCGCAGGCCGCGGGCCGGTGTCTCATGTGCCCGGTGCAGGGCCTGCAGCGCCTCCACCGCCAGCTGGAAGGTCCAGCCCTGGCCGCTCGCCCGGCGCGCCACCCCGTTGAGCAGGCTGGGCAGGTACGCCGCCACCACCGCGCCCAGCAGCACGATCACCCAGGCCACGTAAATCCAGACCAGCAGGATCGGCAGCGTCGCGAAGGCGCCGTACAGCACCGAATACGTGGGCACCGAGGCCAGGTACAGGCCGAGCACCTTCTTGGCCACCTCGATGCCCACCGAGACGAACACGCCGCCCGACCACGCATGGCGCCATTTGACCTGCGTGTTGGGCACGTAGCGATACAGCGCCGCAGTGCCGCCGGCCAGCAGCAGGAATTCGATGGAATCGAACAGCAGCCGCGCGCTGTCGGGCAGCGCGTCGTGCAGGCCGCGCGAGGCCGAGGACGCCACCGACGTGGTGAGCGCCAGGCTGGCCGCCAGCACCAGGGGCCCCAGCGTGATGACGGCCCAGTAGATCAGCACGCGCTGGCCCAGGGGCCGCAGCCGGCGCACGCGCCAGATGTTGTTGAGGGTGCGGTCGATGGTCAGGACCAGCGCCAGCGCCGTGCCCAGCAAAATCGAAAACCCCGCCACGCCCAGGCCGCTGGCCTTGGCCGCGAACTGCGTGAGGTAGCCCAGCACCTGGCGCGAGATGCTGTCCGGCACCAGGCTGTCCACCAGCCAGCGCTGCAGCCCCGTCTGCAGGGTGCCGAAGATGGGAAAGGCGGTGAACACGGCCAGCGCCACGGTGAAGAAAGGCACCAGCGCCAGCAGCGTGGTGAAGGTCAGGCTGCTGGCGGTGAGGCCCAGGCGGTCCTCGCGAAAGCGCTCGCGCAGGGTATGCGCCGTGGTGCGCCAGGGAAAGTGCGACAGATCGGCCAGGACGGCTTCGAAGCGCTGCGCGAGTGGGGCTAAAGGCATGGCCGATATGATGCCACCCCGATGGCCTCTTCCCCCCTCTCTCCCGGCGCGCACCGCGCCGCATCCGGCACCGGCGCCCCGGCCGCCCCCGACGTGGCGGCCACCCGGTGGCTCGCCGTGGGCAGCCTGCTCGGCCTGATCGTGCTCAGCCTGGCCTGGGAGCTGTGGCTCAGCCCGCTGCGGCCCGGCGGCTCGTGGCTGGCGCTCAAGGCGCTGCCGCTGGCGTTCCCGCTGGCCGGGCTGCTCAAGCACCGCATGTACACCTACCGCTGGGTGAGCCTGGTGGTGTGGCTGTATTTCACCGAAGGCGTGGTGCGCGCCTGGAGCGATCCGGCCCCTGGCCGGTGGCTCGCGCTGGTCGAAGTGGCGCTGTGCCTGGCGCTGTTCGCCGCCTGCGCGCTGCATGTGCGCCTGCGCCAGAAGCACGCGCGTGCGGCTGCGGCGACACCGGCCCCGTCCACGCCCTGAACACCCCAAAACGGCCCCGCCCCACGCCCCTTCCATTCCCCGTTTTTCGCGAGCATTCGAGAACACCATGTCCACCCTGATCGACACCCTGCGCCAGACCGTCGGCGCCGCCCATGTACTCACCGAAGGCGACCTCACCGCCTGGGAGCAGGACTGGCGCCGCCGCGCGCGCGGCAAGGCGCTGGCCGTGGTACGGCCCGGCAGCACGCAGGAGGTGGCTGCCGTGGTGCGCGCCTGCGCCGCCGCCGGCACCGCGATCGTGCCGCAGGGCGGCAACACGGGGCTGGCGGTGGGCTCCATTCCCGACGAGACCGGCACGCAGGTGCTGCTCAGCCTCACGCGGTTGAACGCCATCCGCGCGGTGGACGCCGACAATTTGACGCTCACCGTGGAGGCCGGCGCCATCCTGCAGAACGTGCAGGACGCGGCCGAGAAGGCGGGGCTGCTGTTCCCCTTGAGCCTGGCGGCCGAGGGCAGCTGCACCATCGGCGGCAACCTGGCCACCAACGCCGGCGGCACGCAGGTCGTGCGCTACGGCAATACGCGCGACCTGTGCCTGGGGCTGGAAGTCGTCACGCCGCAGGGCGAGGTGTGGGACGGCCTCAAAGGCCTGCGCAAGGACAACACCGGCTACGACCTGCGCGACCTGTTCATCGGCAGTGAAGGCACGCTGGGCATCATCACCGCCGCGACGATGAAGCTCTACCCGCAGCCCGCCGCCAGCCTGACGGCCTGGGCCGCGGTGCCGTCGATGGAACACGCCGTGCAGTTGCTGGCCCTGGCGCACAAGCACCTGGGCGCGGGCCTGACCGGCTTCGAGGTGATGGGCCGCTTCGCTCTGAGCCTGGTGGCCAAGCACATGCCGCAGCTGCGCGTGCCCTTCATCGACCAGGAAGACGTGCCCTACGGCGTGCTGCTGGAAAACAGCGACAGCGAGTCGGAGGCGCACGCCCGCACGCGCTTCGAATCGCTGCTGGAAACCGCCTTCGAGGCCGGCTGCGTGACCGATGCGGTCGTGGCCGAGAACCTGGCGCAGGCGCACCAGCTCTGGCACATCCGCGAAAACATTCCGCTGGCCCAGGCCGAGGAAGGGCTGAACATCAAGCACGACATCTCGGTGCAGATCCCCCGCATCCCCGCCTTCGTCGAATACGCCGACGCGCTGCTGCAGCGCGAGATTCCCGGCGTGCGGCTGGTCAACTTCGGGCACCTGGGCGACGGCAACCTGCACTACAACGTGCAGGCGCCGGCCGAGGGCGATGCCAAGGCCTTCCTGCGCGACGAGGAAGCCCGCGTGAACCACCTGGTCTACGAAGCCGTGGCGCAGTTCGGCGGCTCGTTCTCGGCCGAGCACGGCGTGGGCGCGCTCAAGGTGGACAAGCTGGAGAAGTACCAGTCGCCCGTGGCGCTGTCCATGATGCGCGCCATCAAGGGCGCGCTGGACCCGCAGGGGCTGATGAACCCGCACTGCATGCTGCCGGTGCACGGCGCCTGACGGCCGGGCCACCGGGGCGGCCCGGCGGGATCAGCGCCGCGCGTCTTCCAGCACCTTGCGCACGTCGGCGGGCAGGGGCACCGGCGCGCCGGCATCCTGCACGTCCCATTCCTCGTCGCCCGTCTGCAGCCACACGCGCATCGCGTCGCGCGACGGGTCCACCACCACCGCGGCCGCCTGGGCGTCCGGCTGGGTCGACCGGCGGCCGGTGATGTAGAGCAGGCCGCCCTCCTGCCGCAGCGGCGTGCTGACGGCCATGTTCTGCAGGAACTCCGGGTGGTTGACGGGACCGAGCAGTTCCTTGACCCGCACCCCCATGGGGCCGGTGCGCAGAAAGTCCGAGCCCTCCGAAGGCTTGCGGCCCACCTGCGCCTGCACGCTGGCCCAGCGGTTGGCGGCGGCCGGTGCCGCAGCCGTCGCAGCGGACGCGGCCGGCTTGGCGGGAGAGGACGTGGAGGCCGGGGGCGTGAGCGGCACGTGGGTGCCGCAGCCGGCGGCCAGCACCGCTGCGGCGAACAATGGCAAAGAGGACGAAAGGCGCATGGGGCGGATTTCCTTGGAATCGGGGAAGCAACCGGCGAGCTTATCCGCTGATGCCCCCGAATCCATCGCGCCCCATGCCGCCCATGGGCGTTTCGGCACGCCACCCCGCGATATTCACACGGCCATGGGGGCCGTGATGTGGGCGTGGTGCTGGTAGCCTTCGAGTGAGAAGTCCGACGGCTCGACCGCCTCCAGCCATTCGGGCGCGTAGGTGCCGGTGACGGCGTAGTCCGGGATGCGGTCGGACAGCACCAGTTTGGGCAGCGGGTGGGGTTCGCGCGTGAGCTGCTCGCGAAGCATGTCCACGTGGTTCTCGTAGATGTGCGCATCCCCGATGAAGTACGTGAACCAGCGCGGCGTGTAGCCCGTGAGACGGCCCACCAGGTGCAGCAGCGCCGCCCCTTCCGCCAGGTTGAACGGCGTGCCGAGCCCGACATCGTTGCTCCGGATGTACAGGCACAGCGAGATTTCCTTCCTGCCCGGATTGGCCAGGAACTGATACAGCAGGTGGCACGGCGGCAGGGCCATTTCGTCCAGCTGCGCCCAGTTCCATCCGTGGAACAGGATGCGGCGGCTGCCGGGGTCTTGGATGAGCGTGTCCAGGCACTGCCGGAGCTGGTCGACGGCCTTGTAGAGCAGCACGCCGGACGGCTTGCCGTCCTCGCCGCCGAGCGTGCCGATGGCCTCGTATCCCCGGCCGAGCGCGTCCGCGATCTGCGCCGGGCCCTGCGGCAGCGCCGGGTCGATCAGCTTGTAGGCCGGCCACTGGCGCCACTGGACTCCATACACCGAACCCAGGTCGTCCTCGGCGAGGCGGTAGGGGTTGGCCAGCCACTGCGCGTTCTCGTTCGCGTTCTGGTCCCAGACCTTGCAGCCCAGCGCCCGGAAATCGGCCGCGCTGCGGCGTGCGCGCAAAAAGCCCACCAACTCGCCCACCACCGACTTGAAGGCGAGCTTCTTGGTCGTGACGGCAGGAAAGCCCTCCTGCAGGTCGAACCGGAGCATCGCGCCCGGCAGGCTCAGGGTGCGGACGCCCGTGCGGTTGTCTTGCCAACTGCCGTTGTCGAAGATGTTCTGAACGAGGTCGAGGTACTGTTTCATGTGCCGAAGGGACGAGCCAAGGGCGGAATCGTAGCGCAAGGGGGTCCGGCAGCGCGCCTCAGGGCCGGATGCCCTTGGCCAGGCGGCCGGCGATATCGTCGATCACCGGCAGGAGGTCGGCCACCGAATCGATCACGTAATGCGCGCCCGCGCCCTGCAGCTTGCCAGCGGCCGCTTCGCGGCGGGCCTGCTGCGCGGCCGGCGGCAGGGCGTTCCACTCGGCCAGCGGCAGCCCCATCGCGTTGCCGCTGACGGCAACGCCCACCGTCCAGGTACCCGCGTGCAACCCCTCCTGGATGCCGACCTCGGTGTCGTCCACCTTGACCACCGTGGCGGGCCACCACACCCCCAGGTCGGCGAAGCAGCGGAACATCATGAGTGGCGAAGGGCGGCCAGACACGAGGTCGCCCGCACAGACGAGGTTGTCCGGCGCATAGCCGCCGGCCGCGGCGATGGGCGACAGGATGTCCATGATCGGCCGGTTGTAGCCGGTGGTGGAGCCGATCTTCAGCCCCCGGGCCCGCAGCGCGGCCACGGTGTCCAGCGCGCCGGGAATGAAATCGGCGAAATCGGCCACCACCGCCGCATTCATGGGGGTGAAGACTTCGTAGAGGTGGTCGATGTCGGCATCGGCGAAGGGCCGGCCGTGCAGGCGCTCCCATTGCCGGGCGACCTCGGGCAGCAGGCTCAGGGCCTGGATGTGGTCCCACTTGGCGACGCCCATCGGGCCGCGGGCCTGCTCGATGCCGATCCGGATGCCGAATTGTTCGAACAGCCGCACGAAGGCGCCCATCGGCGCGCAGGAGCCGAAGTCGAGGATGGTGCCGGCCCAGTCGAAGACGACGGCGCTCAGCGTGGTGGTGGAAGGAGGCATGCCCATGTCGTGTCCTGATCGTGGCGCGGTGGGGAAAGGGTTGGGTGAAAGACGGCTCACCATGCGCCGAAGGTGTCCTCGGCGATGCCGAAGGCGGTGCTGGCGCCGGTGCCGCTGGTGACGATCACCAGCCGGGTGGCGTCGTCGGGCCGGTCGATCAGGCAGTCGGTCGTGGCCGACGAGGGGTAGATGCCCACCCAGCGCTCGGTCACCCGGCAGGCCTGCAGCTTCACCGTGTCGCGCAGGTGGCGCAGGATGAGGTCGTCCACCCGCTCGTCGGCGAAGGGTTGCGGCGCGGCGCTGTAGTGGTGCGAGTCGCCCACCACCAGGGAGCCGTCGGCGCTTTGCACCACGATGAGGTGGATGCCGTTGGCCAGCGATTCGGCCTCTTCGCGCTGGAGTTGCTCGCGCAGCGCGGCGGCGGCGGGCAGGTCGCTGTAGCCCCGGTAGCGCACCAGGCTCAGGTCGGCCATGACCGAGCCGGGCAGCCGCAGGCCGGGCTCGGGCATGACGCGCAGCATGTGCAGCAGGCACAGCCGCAGGCCTTGCGGCGCCAGGCGCTCGGCGAACAGGCCGTGGATGTCCGAATGGGTGCAGACCACCACGCGCTCGGCGTGCAGCACGGCGCGTGCAGTGCGCACCCGCGGCGTGGCGACCTCCAGCACCGCCTCGCCGAAGCGGAACACCACGCCATGCGCCTCGGCCAGCCATTGGGTCAGCAAACCGATGGCCGTGCGCGATTCCACCCGCATCTCGTGCGGGCTGTAGAGCACGCCCTGGGCGCCCTCCAGCTGCAGCGCGGGCGCGCGGCGGGCGGCCTCGGCCACGCCGAGCAGTTCGCAGGCCTCGCCCATCTCGGTGCCCATGAACTGTTCGAGCACGGACAGGGCCTGGGGCCTGAATGCCGTCAGGTACAGGCCGTGGTGCACGGCCTCGATGCCGGCCTGGGGCGCGACCTCGCCCCACACCTCGCGGGCCCGTCGGGCGCGGCGCCAGGTGTCGCCCGCACCCTGGCCGGTGACGGTGATGAAGCCGAAGTTGCGGATCGAGGCGCCGACGCAGGCCGCGTCGCGCTCGACCACGCAGACCTTCAGGCCGCGCCGGGCGGCGGTGTAGGCATGGGCCAGGCCGACGATGCCGGCGCCGACGACGATCACGTCGAAAGTGGGGTGGGTTTCCATGGTGCTTTTTCCAGGCGGCAGGGCGGTCTTCGTCGCTGCGCGCTGTGTTTTCAGGGGTTCATCGCCTTCATCGGAGCGGTGCCCGCCAGGCCTGGGTGCGCCGCTCGACCCAATGGCCCGCGGCCAGGTACAGCAGCGTGACCACCGCCGAGGTGGCGGCGATCAACACCGCCATGGCCGCGGCCGGGCCGGTATCGCCGGCCTCGTCCAGGTTCAGGATGGCGACCGAGGCCAGCCGGGTGTCGGGCGAGTAGAGGAACACCACGGCCGAGATCGTCGTCATGGCGCTGATGAAGAAATAGCGCGACACGTCCAGCAGCACCGGCAGGCAGATGGGCAGCGTCACGCGCCAGAAGGTCTTGTAGAGCGGCACCTTGAGCGAGGCGGACACCGCTTCGAACTCGGTGTCCAGCGCCTTGAGCGCCGTCACCACGGTGAGGTGGCCGGTCGTGTAGAAGTGCACCACCGTGCACAGCACCATCAGCGGCAGCGTCTGGTACAGGCCGTGCAGCGGGTTGGCCGGCGCGTTGAAAAAGAAGATGTAGCCCAGGCCCAGCACCAGGCCGGGAACGGCCATGGGCAGCATGGCCGCCAGCCGCACCACCGGCCGCAGGGCTTGCAGGCCCCGGGTCTTTTCCAGCAGGTAGGCGCCGACGAACACCACGGCCGTCCCCACCACCGCCGTGCCGCAGGCGAGCTTCAGGCTGTTGGCCAGGGCATCGGCCAGGTCGGCATCGATCAGGCCCGCGACGTAATGGTCCAGGCTGGGCGACAGGTTGTACGGCCACAGCTTGGCGAAGGAGGCGAACACCGCCATGCCGAACATGGCCAGCACCAGGGCGGCGATGCACAGGCAATAGAGCGCCATGGCCGCATCGAATCCGCGCGCGCGCCGGGGCACCAGCGCCACGGCGCGCGCCGTGAGGGTGGCGGTCTGCCGGCGCTGCACCAGCCCGTCGATGGCGAAGGTGAGCACCGCGGGCAACAACAGCAGCAGCGCCACCACCGCGCCGCGCTGGAAGTCGTGCTGGCCGATGACCAGCTTGAAGACGTCGGTGGCCAGCACGTTGAAGTTGCCGCCCACGACCTTGGGAATGCCGAAGTCGGTGATGACCAGGGTGAAACACACCAGCGCGGCCGAGATCAGCCCGTACTTGGCGCCCGGCAGGGTGATGGTGAAGAATTTGCGCAGCGTGCCGGTGCCGAGCGCATCGGCCGCCTCGTACAGGCGCGCATCGGCCAGCGAAAGCGCCGTGACCAGGATCATCAGCACGTGCGGAAACACCGCGAAGCACTCGGCCAGCACGATGCCCGATGCGCCGTAGATGCCGGTGAACCCCAGCGCCGTCCAGAAGTTCCGGGCCACGCCCTGGTTGCCGAACCAGTAGATCAGCGAGATGGCCGACAGCAGCGAAGGCGCCAGCAGCGGCAGCAGCATCACCGTGCGCAGCAGCGCCTTGGCCGGCATGCAGCTGCGGGTCAGCGCATAGGCGAAGGCGAAGGCCAGCGGCAGCACGATGGCGGTCACCAGCAGCGACACCCACACGCTGTTCCACAGGCTGGTGAGCAAGGCGGGCGAGGCCAGGTAGGCGGTGAAGGCCCCCCAGCCCC
>NZ_BAAJYT010000139.1:0-9807 GCF_057541515.1 Acidovorax sp. KNOB132 | reverse complement strand
GCCGACAGCGCCACCGCCACCGACCGCCGGGGGCCTGCGCCGCAGAAGTTCGCGGGACACGCCAGCGCCCATGCCCGGCGGCCGGGCGCGCCACCGATCGTTCCGGTGAAGCCGACGGTCGCGCAGGTGCTGTCCAGCATCCCGCTGCATGAAGTCGACCGCATGACCCCGATGCAGGTCAAGCAGTTCACGAAGCTCATGGGCGGGCGCACCCTGGGCGTGGACCCGGCGCTGCTGGTCCGGAACTGGAAGCTGCTGCGCAGCCAGTTCAAAGGGCCTGAACTGCAGCAGTTGCTGCTGAAGAAGACTGCCGCCGTGATGAAGTTCCTGACAACGCCGGCACTGCCGAAATCGCCTGCGGCCCAGGTGCTGGCCGTGTTCCAGCTGCATGAAATCGATCGCATGGACCCACCGAGGCTGAAGGATCTCGTGGCGATCCTGGGCGGCCATGCCCCGGGCAAGGGCCCCGAGGTCCGTGCCGAGAACTGGCAGCGGCTGCGCGAGAACTTCACCGAGCCGGAGCTGAAGCAGTTGCTGTTGAACGACACCGCCGGTGTGGTGGATTTTCTGACGGCTTTGCCGCCCCCGCCGAAAGCGGGCGCCGCAGGTGCCAAGGCGGATGCCGGCCCCAAGCCAGACACCGGTCCCCAGGCCGATGCCGGGCCTAGGCCGAACGCGGAGCCCAAGCCGAATGCAGGTCCCCGGCCGAATGCGGGCGCCGGGCGGCAGGAGGCGCCGAAGTTCTCCGCCCAGGTGCAGCAAGCGCCGGCGGCGGTGCCCGCGGCCGCAGGAGCCAAGCCCATCGCCCTCGCCGGGATGAAGCGGGAGGCGGCGTTCCAGGCGCTGAAGGACCGTGGCATGTCGCACGCGCAACTGCAGCAGATGCGGCAGGATTTTCTCGATCAGGTCAACCACGGCAGCGGTGCGTCGGGCGACGCATTGAGCGCCAAGTACCGGGCGTTCATCACCGACGACCTGTCGCAATCGGGCACCTTGCGCAGCTATGCCAAGCTGTTCGTGCGCCCCATTCCTGACGAGGCCGCCGCCGGCAAGGCTTAGGTCACACGCCCTGGCCGAATCCACCCCCGCCCGCCAGCCGGGCGGCGCGGCGGAACGCGGCGGGGGACTGCCCCGTCCAGCCCCTAAACGCGCGGATGAAGCTCTTTTCGTTGAGAAAGCCCGCGGCCTGCGCCACCTGCTTGATCGGCCGGTCGGTGCGGTGCAGCCATTCGATGGCGCGGTGCTGGCGCACCTCGTCTTTCAGCGCCTGCAGCGACGCGCCTTCTTCCTTGAGCTGGCGGTGCAGCGTGCGCGGCGACAGGTGCAGCCGCTCGGCCAGCGCGTCCGCGCCCTGCAGCGTGCCAGTGTCGGCTGCCAGCGCCTGCCGCACGCGCTGCACCAGCAGGCGGTCGCGCCGGTACTGGCGCACGGTCAGGGGCAGCGCGCGCTGCAGCATGGTGCGCAGCGCGTTCTCGTCGCGCTGCAGCGGCATCGCCAGATAGCGCGCATCGAAGCGCAGCGCGGCATGCGGCGCGCGGAAGGCGATGGGGCCGGCGAACAGCAGCGGATAGGCCGCCTGGTGCGGCGGTGGCGCGAAAGGAAAATCCGCGCCCTGCAGCGGCAGGCGCGAATCGATGAGCCAGCAGGCCAGCCCCAGCGCGTTGCGCAGCATCGAGACCAAGCAGAACTCGCGCAGCGTGCCCAGGTCGCGGTGTTCGGTGATCGCCAGCGTGGCGGTGGCGCCGTCGCTGGTCAGGTGCAGGGCGATGTCGTCGGTCAGCAGGCCGTGGTGGCGGCACCAGCGCTGCAGGGCCAGGCCCAGGTGCGGCGCGCTGATCGAGGCCCGCGCCAGCATGCCGTAGCTGCCCCAGGGCAGGCGCCGGCCGAACCAGCCCAGGGCCTCGTCGTCCAGTTCGCGCATGGCGCCGTCGGAGAGCTGCTCCATCTGCAGCGCCGTGATGCGCCCGTGCGGATGCGCGATGTCCGATGGCGTGATTTGTGCCTGCCGCAGCACGGCCGAGGCGTCCATGCCGCGCTGGGTGTAGGCCTGCACGATGGCCCGCACGAAGGCCATGGGCGTGGCAGCGGTGGGCGCGTGGGGGGCGGTGCGGGGCAGGGCGGTGGCGGGTTCGGGCATGGGGGGAGTTTGCCTTGTGTGGCGCATATTGCAACCTTTGTGACCCCATCTGTCATGCGGTCCGGGCCCGGGCGGGCGTATGCTGCGGCCCATCGCCGTTCCCGGCCGGGCCGGGGGCGTGCCACACGAGGAGACATTGCCATGGACCCAGTGAGCCCGACCGCCCCGTTGACTTCCGCCTTTGCACGCGGCAGCACGGCGGTGCCCCTGATCGAGCAGACGATCGGCGCCTTCTTCAGCGACATGGCGCAGCGCCAGCCGGACCGCGAGGCGCTGGTGAGCGTGCACCAGCGCCTGCGCTACACCTACGGCCAGCTGCACACCGAGGTGCGCCGCCTGGCCAGCGCGCTGCTGGGGCTGGACCTGAACCCGGGCGACCGGGTGGGCATCTGGTCGCACAACAACGCCGAATGGGTGCTCATGCAGCTGGCCACCGCGCAGGTGGGCCTGGTGCTGGTCAACATCAACCCCGCCTACCGCACGTCGGAAGTGGAATACGCGCTCAACAAGGTCGGCTGCAAGGCGCTGGTGACCATGGCGCGCTTCAAGACCAGCGACTACCTGGGCATGCTGCGCGAACTGGCGCCGCAGTGGGCCGCCGGCACGCCTGGCGCACTGCAGTCCGACCGGCTGCCGCAGCTGCGCACGGTGGTGTGGATCGACGGTGCGCCGGGAGACGCGGCGGGCGGCGACGACTCGCCCGGCCTGCTGCGGTTTTCCGAACTGATGGCGCGCGGCGACGCGCAGGATGCGCGCATCGATGCCGTGGCCGCCACGCTGGACGCCAACGACCCCATCAACATCCAGTTCACGAGCGGCACCACGGGCTTTCCGAAGGGCGCCACGCTCACGCACCGCAACATCCTGAACAACGGGTTCTTCATCGGCGAGTGCATGCGGCTCACCCCCGAGGACCGGCTGTGCATTCCCGTGCCGCTGTACCACTGCTTCGGCATGGTGCTGGGCAACCTGGCCTGCCTCACGCACGGCGCGGCCATCGTGTACCCGAGCGACGGCTTCGATCCGCTCAAGGTGCTGGAGACGGTGCAGGCCGAGCGCTGCACCGGCCTGCACGGCGTGCCCACGATGTTCATCGCCGAGCTGGACCACCCGCGCTTCGCCGAGTTCGACCTGTCCACGCTGCGCACCGGCATCATGGCCGGCTCGCCGTGCCCCATCGAGGTGATGAAGCGCGTGGTGAGCGACATGCACCTGTCGGAGATCACCATCGCCTACGGCATGACCGAAACCAGCCCGGTCAGCTGCCAGAGCAGCACCGAGACGCCGCTGGACAAGCGCGTGTCCACCGTGGGCCAGGTGCAGCCGCACCTGGAGATCCAGATCATCGACCCCGAATCCGGCGCCGTGGTGCCCGTGGGCGAGCGCGGCGAGCTGTGCACGCGCGGCTACTCGGTCATGCACGGCTACTGGGACGACCCGGCCAGGACCCGCGAGGCCATCGACGATGCCGGCTGGATGCACACCGGCGACCTGGCCACCATGGATGTCGAGGGTTACGTGAACATCGTCGGCCGCATCAAGGACATGGTGATCCGCGGCGGCGAGAACGTGTACCCGCGCGAGATCGAGGAGTTTCTCTACCGCCACCCGCAGGTGCAGGACGTGCAGGTGGTGGGCGTGCCCGATGCCCGGTACGGCGAAGAGCTGTGCGCCTGGATCATTCCCAAGCCCGGCACGGCCGCGCCCACCGAGGACGACATCCGCGCGTTCTGCAAGGGGCAGATCGCGCACTACAAAGTGCCGCGCTACATCCGATTCGTCGCCGAGTTCCCGATGACGGTGACCGGCAAGATCCAGAAATTCAAGATCCGCGACGCCATGAAAGAACAGCTCGGCCTGCAGGAAAGCACCACCGCATGACCCTCGAATCCCAACTCAATGCCCGCTCGGCCGACTTCCTGGCCAATGCCGCCGCCATGCGCGCCCTGGTCGATGACCTGCGCGCCCGCACCGCCCAGGTGGCCCAGGGCGGCGGCGAAGCCGCCCGCGCCAAGCACACGGCCCGCGGCAAGCTGCTGCCGCGCGAACGCGTGCAGATGCTGCTGGACCCCGGCACGCCGTTCCTCGAACTGGCGCCCCTGGCCGCGCTCAACATGTACAACAACGACGCGCCCGGTGCCGGCCTGATCGCCGGCATCGGCCGCGTGAGCGGCGTGGACTGCATGGTGGTGTGCAACGACGCCACGGTGAAGGGCGGCACCTACTACCCCATGACGGTGAAGAAGCACCTGCGCGCGCAGGAGGTGGCCGCGCAGAACCACCTGCCGTGCATCTACCTGGTGGACTCGGGCGGCGCCAACCTGCCCAACCAGGATGAGGTGTTTCCCGACCGCGACCACTTCGGCCGCATCTTCTACAACCAGGCGCACATGAGCGCGCAGGGCATCGCGCAGATCGCCGTCGTGATGGGCTCGTGCACCGCCGGGGGCGCCTACGTGCCGGCCATGAGCGACGAATCCATCATCGTCAAGAACCAGGGCACCATCTTCCTGGGCGGCCCGCCGCTGGTGAAGGCGGCCACGGGCGAGGTCGTGACGGCCGAGGACTTAGGGGGCGGCGACGTGCACACGCGCCTGTCCGGCGTGGCTGACCACCTGGCGCAAAACGACCTGCACGCGCTGCAGCTGGCCCGCAACGCGGTGCGCAATTTGAATAGAAACAAGGCCCATGCCGGGGAATTGCATGCCTCTGTTGCTCCTAAATTCATAGCGGATGAGCTGTACGGCGTGATTCCGGTGGACACGCGCAAGCCCTTCGACGTGCGCGAGATCATCGCCCGCATCGTCGACGGCAGCGAGTTCGACGAGTTCAAGGCGCGCTACGGCACCACGCTGGTCACGGGCTTCGCGCGCATCGAGGGCATGCCCGTGGGCATCATCGCCAACAACGGCATCCTGTTCAGCGAGTCCGCCCTCAAGGGCGCGCACTTCATCGAGCTGTGCTGCCAGCGCAAGATCCCGCTGGTGTTCCTGCAGAACATCACCGGCTTCATGGTGGGCCGCAAGTACGAGAACGAGGGCATCGCGCGCAACGGCGCCAAGATGGTCACCGCCGTGGCCACCGCCGCCGTGCCCAAGTTCACCATCGTCATCGGCGGCTCGTTCGGCGCGGGCAACTACGGCATGTGCGGGCGTGCGTATTCGCCGCGCTTCCTGTGGATGTGGCCCAACGCGCGCATCTCCGTCATGGGCGGCGACCAGGCCGCGAGCGTGCTCGCCACCGTCAAGCGCGACGGCATCGAGGGCAAGGGCGGCCAGTGGAGTGCTGAGGAAGAAGAGGCCTTCAAGGCCCCCATCCGCCAGCAGTACGAGAGCCAGGGCCACCCCTACTACGCCACCGCGCGGCTGTGGGACGACGGCGTGATCGACCCTGCCGACACGCGCCGTGTGCTGGCGCTGGGCCTGTCGGCCACGCGCAATGCGCCCATCGAAGACACGAAGTTCGGCCTGTTCCGCATGTGACCGCCAGCCCGCCGAAGACTCCGACGCAGATCCCGCCATGACCCTCCGCCGACACGCCCTGGCCTGGCTGCTGCGCTGCGCGCTGCTGCTGGGCGGCTTGCCCGCCCTGGCGCAGCTGGCGCCGTCCACACCGCCCACGCTGGATGCCACGCTGCGCGAGCAGATCGTGATGGTGCCCAAGGGCGAAGGGCTGCTGGCCACCGAGCTGGAAACCACCGTGTACCGCCCGGCGGGCACGGGGCCGTTTCCCGTCGTCGTGATCAACCACGGCAAGGCCAACGGCAATCCGCGCCTGCAGGAGCGTGCGCGCTACCTGGCGGCCGCCCGCGTGTTCGTGGAGCGCGGCTACCTTGTGGTGATCCCGATGCGCCAGGGCTTTTCGCGGTCCACGGGCGCCTACCTGGGCAGCGGCTGCAACGTGGAAGGCAATGGCCGCAACCAGGCCGAGGACGTGCAGGCTGCCCTGGCCTACGTGCGCCGCCTGCCGGATGCGGACAGCCAGCGCATCGTGGTCGTCGGCCAGTCGCACGGCGGCCTGACCACCCTGGCGCTGGGCACGCTGAACCCGCCCGGCGTGCGCGGGCTCATCAATTTCGCCGGCGGGCTGCGGCAGGAGCAATGCCCCGGCTGGGAAAACAACCTGGCCAGCGCCTTCGGTGCCTACGGCCAGGGCACGCGCCTGCCGTCGCTGTGGTTCTACGGCGACAACGATTCGTACTGGCCCACCTCGCTGTACCGCGACATGTACGCGCGCTACGTGGCCGCCGGTGGGCGGGCGCAGCTGGTGGCGTATGGCCGGTTCGGAACCGATTCGCACCGGCTGTTCGCCTCGCAAAGCGGCGTGCCGATCTGGCTGCCGGAGGTGGAGCGCTTCCTGGCCGGCCTGGGCCTGCCGTCCCGGCCGGTGACGCACATTCCGATGATGCCGCACGACAGCGCCGTGCCCCGGGCCACCGACGCCTACCCCGTCGCCGATGCGTCGGCCATCCCCTACGTGCGCGATGCGGCGCGCGAGGGCTACCGCAAGTTTCTCGCGGCGCCGTGGCCGCGGGCCTACGCCATCGCGCCCAGCGGCGCCTGGGCCTACTACTACGGCCGGGCCGATGCCATGGCCGCGGCGGTGGCCCGCTGCAACGAAAACGCCAAGGCGGCGACCTGCCACCTGTATGCCGTGGACGACCACGTCGTGTGGGAGGCGCCATGAGGCCCCGGCATTGGTCCGCCGCACGCATCCGGCCGCATCCGCGTCCGGCTTTTTCTCCAGAGCACCGAGGACCCAACCCATGAATTCCGTCCAGACGGCCTATGACGGCGCCGTGGCGCGCATCACGCTGGCGCAGCCCGATCTGCGCAACGCCTTCAATGACGAAACCATTGCCGCGCTCACCGACGCCTTCGCGCAGGCAGGCAGCCGCGACGGCGTGCGAGCCGTGGTCCTGGCCGCGCAGGGCACGGCCTTTTGTGCCGGCGCCGACCTGAACTGGATGCGCCGCATGGCCGACTACACGCGCGAGGAGAACGTGGCCGACGCCGGCGCGCTGGCCGGGATGCTGCGCACGATCTACGAATGCCCCAAGCCCACCATCGCCCGCGTGCAGGGCGACGTGTATGCCGGCGGCATGGGCCTGGTGGCGGCCTGCGACATGGCGGTGGCCGTCGATACGGCGGGCTTTTGCCTGTCGGAGGTGAAGCTGGGGCTCATCCCGGCGACCATCAGCCCCTATGTGATCCGTGCCATGGGCGCGCGCGCCGCCCACCGCTATTTCCTGACCGCCGAGCGCTTCGGCGCGGCCGAGGCGCTGCACCTGGGCTTCGTGCACGCGGTGGTGGAGTTCGAGCAGCTCGACGACACGGTGGATGCCTGGCTCAAGGCGCTCACCAGCGCCAGCCCGGCAGCGGTGCGCGCCTGCAAGCGGCTGGTGCAGGACGTGGCGGGCCGCGATATCGATGCCGCGCTCATCGCCGCCACGGTGCAGGGCATTGCCGACATCCGCGCCAGCGACGAGGGCCGCGAGGGCGTGCAGGCCTTCCTGCAAAAGCGCAAGCCCTCGTGGCTGGAATCATGAGATATCCCCCCTGTGTCGCCTTCGGCGCCTTCCCCCCCGGGGGACGCCGCCAGTGGCCTGGCAAAGCCAGTTCCACGGCGTCTGCTGGCGCGGCCTGCTCCGCGGCCATCGGGCAGGTGACGCCGTGCCAGGTCCCCGCGCTGCGGGTGGTCCATCATCTGCGGGTGCGCTGAGATGGAAGCGCTCTGGCTGCACATCGTTCAGTGGCTCCACGCCGCAGGGCTGCACGTGGACCCCGGCACGCCCGCGACGTGGCGGCCGGCGCGGCCCAGGCCACTTCGGCGATGGACCTGCCGGGCCTGCTGGCGCTGGCCGCTGCGCTCGGCTGGGCCAGCGGGTTCCGGCTCTATGCGGTGGTCTTCATCGTGGGGCTCATGGGCGCGGGCGGCTGGCTGCCACTGCCTGCCGGGCTGCACGCGTTGCAGCACCCGGCCGTCCTCACCGTGAGCGGGCTGCTGCTGTGCGTGGAGTTCTTCGCCGACAAGGTGCCCTGGCTGGACAGCGCCTGGGATGCGGTGCACACCGTCATCCGCATTCCCGGCGGCGCGCTGCTGGCCGCGGGCGTGTTCGGCGCCGACAACGCCACCATGGGCCTCGTCGCGGGGCTGCTGGGCGGCTCGCTCTCGGCCACGGCACTGGCCACCAAGATGACCACGCGCGCCGCGGCCAACACCTCGCCCGAGCCGTTCTCCAACTGGCTGCTGTCGTTCTTCGAGGACGGCCTGGTGGTGGCCGTCGTGTGGATGGCCACGCAGCACCCGGTGCTGTTCGGCATCGCGTTGGTGGTGATGCTGGTGCTGTCGGCGCTGCTGCTGATCGTGCTTTTCAAATTCCTGCGTGCCGTGCTGCGGCGCGTGTCGTCCCTTTTTTCCGGTCCTGCGAAGGTGGTTTGAATGTTCTCCAAAATCCTGATTGCCAACCGCGGTGAAATCGCCTGCCGTGTGGCCGCGACCGCCCGCCGGCTCGGCGTGAAGACCGTGGCCGTGTACTCCGATGCCGACGCTGGCGCCAAGCACGTCGCCGCATGCGACGAGGCCGTGCACATCGGCGGCAGCTCGCCCAAGGAAAGCTACCTGCAGTGGCAGCGCATCATCGACGCGGCCCGGGCCACGGGCGCGCAGGCCGTGCACCCCGGCTACGGCTTCCTGTCGGAGAACGAGGAGTTCGCCCAGGCCTGTGCGGATGCCGGGCTGGTGTTCATCGGCCCGCCCCCGTCCGCCATCCAGGCCATGGGCCTGAAGGCCGAGTCCAAGCAGCTCATGGAAAAGGCCGGCGTGCCCCTGGTGCCGGGCTACCACGGCGCCGACCAGGACCCTGCGCTGCTGCAGCGCGAGGCCGACCGCATCGGCTACCCCGTGCTCATCAAGGCCAGCGCGGGCGGCGGCGGCAAGGGCATGCGCGCGGTGGACCGGTCGGAAGACTTCGCCGCCGCCCTGGCGTCGTGCCAGCGCGAGGCCATCAACAGCTTCGGCGACGACGCGGTACTCATCGAGAAATACGTGCAGCGCCCGCGCCACATCGAAATCCAGGTGTTCGGCGACACCCTGGGCAACTGCGTGTACCTGTTCGAGCGCGACTGTTCGGTGCAGCGGCGCCACCAGAAGGTGCTGGAAGAGGCCCCGGCCCCCGGCATGACCCCGGCCATGCGCGCCGAGATGGGCAACGCCGCGGTGGCCGCTGCGCGCGCGGTGAACTACGTGGGCGCGGGCACGGTGGAATTCATCGTGGAGCAGCGGGCCGATGGGTCCATGGACTTCTTCTTCATGGAGATGAACACCCGCCTGCAGGTGGAGCACCCGGTGACCGAGGCCATCACCGGCCAGGACCTGGTGGAGTGGCAATTGCGCGTGGCCTGCGGCGAGCCGTTGCCGCTGGCGCAGGACCAGTTGCGCATCGGCGGCCATGCCATCGAGGCGCGCATCTGCGCCGAGAACCCCGACAACCAGTTCCTGCCCGCCACCGGCACGCTGCAGGTGTACCGCAAGCCCGCGGCCACCAGCTTCGAGCGCGCGCCCCTGGGCAGCGGCGGTGTGCGCATCGATGACGGCGTGCGCGAGGGCGATGCCATCAGCCCCTTCTACGACTCGATGATCGCCAAGCTCATCGTGCACGGCGACACGCG
>NZ_BAAJYT010000138.1:0-9834 GCF_057541515.1 Acidovorax sp. KNOB132 | reverse complement strand
CGGCCGCCAAGAAGCCCTGGGGGCGCGATGCTCGGCGGCCTGGCCGCGGGCCTGGGCCTGGCCTGGCTGGCCCACTCGCTCGGCCTGGGCGCGGGCTTCGGCCAGTTCCTGCTGATCGCGCTGCTGGCGCTGGGGGCCTTCGCCGTGTTCCGCATGTTCATGCGGTCGCGCAAGCCCGCCGAAGGCGGTGGCGCGGGCAATTCGCCCTTCGCCTTCCAGGGCGCCGGCGGCGGTGCCGCTTCGCCGGCCGAGGCGCAGATGCCCCGCCAGTACAGTCCGCAGAACGTGGGCAACGATGCCTCCGCGCGGCCCTTCGAGCGCAGCAGCATGGCCTTCGACGCCTCGCGCCAGAGCGGCGGTGGCTCCGGCGTGGTGATCGGCTCGGCGCTGGCCGGCTCGCAGAACTGGGGCGTGCCCGAGGGCTTCGACACCGAAGGCTTCCTGACCGCGGCCAAGCGCAACTTCATCACGCTGCAAGGCGCCTGGGACCGTTCCGACATCGCCGCGCTCCGTTCGATGATGACGGACAGCATGGTGGAGGAGATCCGCACCCAGCTGAGCGAGCGCGAGTCGCTGCGCGGCGCCAGCCAGCCCAACCACACCGATGTGGTCATGCTGGAGGCACAGCTGCTGGGCATCGAGGACCTGGGCGATGGCTACATGGCCAGCGTGGAGTTCTCCGGCATGATCCGCGAGGAACTCTCGGCCGGCCCGAGCCCGTTCCGCGAGGTGTGGAACATGACCAAGCCCAAGAGTGGCGGCAGCGGCTGGCTGGTGGCCGGGGTGCAGGCCCTGCAGTAACCGGCCGCAATGGCGCGGCGGGCGCGGGGGTAAAGCCCTCGGTGCCGCGCCCAGTTCGGGGAATAATCGGGGACTATGGCAACACAGTCCCCTTTTTCATTCCTGGATGGGCTTTTCGAGCGCATCGCCGCAGGCCCGCAGCCACCGCAGTGGCTGGTGCACGAGGTGCAGCACCGCCTGGTGCTGTTCCTCAACCACGTGCTCATGCAGGAGCCCGAGGCCATGGACCGCCTCGTGCGCCAGAAGGGGCGCGTGGCGCGGGTGCAGTGGCGGGTCTACTCCATGGCCCTGCAGATCACCCCGGCCGGGCTGCTCGACCTGGCGCCCGAGGGCCAGGTGCCGGACCTGCGCCTGGAGGTGATCGAAACCTCCCCCCTGTCGCTGGCCCAGACCGCGCTGCGCGGTGACAAGCCCGGCATCCGCATCGAAGGCGACGTGCAGCTGGCCGCCGACATCAACTGGCTGGTGGACCATGTGCGCTGGGACGTCGAGGAAGACCTGGCCCGCGTGATCGGCGATGCGCCGGCCCATGCCATCGGCTCGGCGGCCCGCCGCGCCGCGCAGGCGCTGCGCCAGTTCGTCGGCGCACGCCGGGCGTCCTCCGCCGGCGAGGCCGGCGGTACCGACCGATTCGCACCATGAGTCGTTTCCTTCGCGGCGTCACCATCGTCTGGGTGGTGCTGCGCTACGGGCTGGACGAGCTGGTCCTGACGAGCTTCCAGAAGCCCTGGCTGCGCCTGGTGGCGCGCATCGTGTCGATCGGCCGCAACCTGGACGCCCCGCGCGGACAGCGCCTGCGCGAGGCGCTGGAGCGGCTGGGCCCGATCTTCGTGAAGTTCGGCCAGGTGCTCTCCACCCGGCGCGACCTGATGCCGCCCGACATCGCCGACGAGCTGGCGCACCTGCAGGACCGTGTGCCGCCCTTCGATCCCGACGTGGCAGTGGCCACCATCGAGCGCGCCTTCCGCCGCCCGCTGGCTGAGGTGTTCGTGTCGTTCGACCGGGTGCCGATCGCCAGCGCGTCCATCGCCCAGGTGCACTTCGCGGTCGTGCGCGACCGCAAGGGCGTGGAGCGCGAGGTGGCCGTCAAGGTGCTGCGCCCGGGCATGCTGCCCGTGATCGAGAACGACCTGGGCCTGATGCGCCTGATGGCCGGTTGGGTGGAGAGCCTGTCGGCCGACGGCAAGCGGCTCAAGCCCCGCCAGGTGGTGGCCGAATTCGACAACTACCTGCACGACGAGCTGGACCTGGTGCGCGAGGCCGCCAATGCCGCGCAGCTGCGCCGCAACATGCAGGGGCTCGAACTGGTGCTGATCCCCGAGATCCTCTGGGACTTCTGCCATGCCGAGGTGCTGGTGATGGAGCGCATGAAGGGCGTGCCCATCAACCAGATCGAACGCCTTCGGGCCGCGGGGGTGGATATCCCCAAGCTGGCGCGCGACGGGGTCACGATCTTCTTCACCCAGGTGTTCCGCGACGGCTTTTTTCACGCCGACATGCACCCGGGCAACATCCAGGTGAGCCTGGAGCCGGAGACCTTCGGGCGCTACATCTCGCTGGACTTCGGCATCGTCGGCACGCTGACCGAGTTCGACAAGGAGTACCTCGCGCAGAACTTCACGGCGTTCTTTCGCCGCGACTACAAGCGCGTGGCGGAGCTGCACATCGAAAGCGGCTGGGTGCCGGCCACCACGCGCGTGAACGAGCTGGAGGCGGCCATCCGCACCGTGTGCGAGCCGTACTTCGACCGCCCGCTCAAGGAGATCTCGCTCGGCATGGTGCTGATGCGGCTGTTCCAGACCTCGCGGCGCTTCCATGTGGAGATCCAGCCGCAGCTGGTGCTGCTGCAAAAGACGCTGCTCAACATCGAGGGGCTGGGACGCCAGCTCGACCCCGACCTGGACCTGTGGAGCACCGCCAAGCCGTTCCTCGAAAAGTGGATGCTCGACCAGATGGGGCCGCAGCGCCTGTGGCGCGAGCTGCGCGCCGAGGCGCCGCGCTTTGCCAAGATGCTGCCCGAGCTGCCGCGCCTGCTGCACGGCTACCTGCGCGAGCGGCCGCACGACCACCGGCGCGAGCTGCTGGAACTGCTGGCCGCGCAAAAACGCACCAACCGCCTGCTGCAGAGCCTGATCTACGGTGGCATGGGATTTGTATTGGGGCTGCTGGCGATGCAGCTGCTGATCCGCGTGCGGCTCTTCTAGCCTTTTTCCGACCCCTCCCTTTCCCCTACCCCTCCCTACGCGACATACGAGGAGCATGCCGTGCTGTTGACCCTGGTCATTGTCTATCTGCTGATCACCATCGCCATCGGCCTGCTCGCGGCGCGGCGGGTGAAGAACTCGGCGGACTTCGCCATCGCCGGGCGGCACCTGCCGCTGTACATGATCGTGACGACCACGTTCGCCACGTGGTTCGGCTCCGAGACGGTGCTGGGCATTCCGGCCAAGTTCATCGAGGGCGGGCTGGGCAACGTGGTGGAAGACCCGTTCGGCGCGGGCTTCTGCCTGATCCTCGTGGGGCTGTTCTTCGCGGCGCGCCTGTACCGCATGACGCTGCTGACCATCAGCGACTACTACCGCGAGCGCTACGGCCGCGCGGTCGAGATCGTGTGCTCGCTCATCATCATGCTGAGCTACCTGGGCTGGGTGTCGGCGCAGGTGACGGCGCTGGGCCTGGTGTTCAACCTGCTGTCCGGCGGTGCCATCAGCATTCCGATGGGCATGACCATCGGGGTGGTCTCCATCCTGGCCTACACGCTGTTCGGCGGCATGTGGTCGGTGGCGGTGACGGACTTCATCCAGATGATCATCCTGGTGGGCGGGCTCACGATCATCGCCGTCTTCGCCGGCAACATGGCCGGCGGGGCGGACAAGGTGATCGAGCTGGCCAGCAGCCGCGACCTGTTCCGCTTCCTGCCCGAGCCCAAGCTGCACGACATTCTGTTCTTCATCGCGGCGGGCATCACGATGATGTTCGGCTCCATTCCGCAGCAGGACGTGTTCCAGCGCGTCATGTCGGCCAACAACATCCGGGCGGCCACGCGCGGCCCGGTGATCGGCGGCATCTGCTATATCCTGTTCGCCTTCGTGCCCATGTTCCTGGTGGCCAGCGCGCTCATCATCATGCCGACCGAAACGGCCGAACTGCTCAAGGACGACCCGCAGAAGGTGCTCCCCACGCTGGTGCTGCAGAAGATGCCGTTCATCATGCAGGTGTTCTTCTTTGGTGCGCTGCTGTCCGCCCTCAAGTCCACGGCCTCGGCCACGCTGCTGGCGCCCAGCGTCACATTCACCGAGAACATCTGGCGCCAGTTCCGCCCGGACGGCACCGACAGCGACCGCCTGCGCACCATGCGCATCAGCACGCTGGTGTTCAGCGCCCTGGTGCTGGCCTATTCGATCCACATGCAGGGCACGTCGATCTATGAACTGGTGTCGGGTGCCTACCAGGTGCCGCTGGTGGGCGCCTTCGTGCCGCTGGTCTTCGGCCTCTATTGGAAGCGCGCGACGACCCAGGGCGCCATCCTGGCCATCATCGCGGGCCTGTCGTCGTGGCTGCTGTTCCTGGCCACGCCGGCCGGCGCCGTGTTCCCGGCCCAGCTGGCGGGCGTGCTGGCCGCCACGGCGGGCATGCTGATCGGTTCGCTGGCGCCGCAGGGGCTGCGCAACGTGCATGCATCGCACCACCCGGTGGCAGGGGTGGAGCAGGCGTGAAGGGGGTTGGGACGCGGTGCCTATAATTGAAGGTTTTGCACTTTCCATCGCACACGCTCAAGATGCCTATCTATGCTTATAAATGCGGTTCCTGTGGCCACGCCAAGGATGTGCTGCAAAAAATCTCGGACGCCCCCCTCACGGTGTGTCCGGCCTGCGGGGCCGAGGCCTTCACCAAGCAGGTGACGGCGGCCGGCTTCCAGCTCAAGGGCTCGGGCTGGTACGTGACCGATTTCCGGGGCGGCAACAGCGGTGCGGGCGGCTCCAAGCCCGACGCCACGGCCCCCGCCGCCGCATCGCCTGCCAGCGACAGCGCCCCCAAGAAGGAATCCGCCAGCCCGGCGCCCGCGCCGGCCGCCAGCAGTTCCGACACCAAGAAGAACTGAACGGCCCCGGATGTCCGCTTTGCGCAAATGGCTGTTCACCGGCCTTCTGGTCATCGTTCCCGGCGTCATCACGGCCTGGGTGCTGAACTGGATCGTGAGCACGCTCGACCAGACCCTGCAGATCCTGCCCGGCTCCTGGCAGCCCGACAAGCTGCTGGGCTTTCACATTCCCGGCTTCGGGGTGCTGCTCACCCTGGGCATCCTGCTCGCGGTGGGCGCGCTCACCAGCAACTTCGCGGGGCGCAAGCTGGTGGAGTGGGGCGATGCCCTGGTGAGCCGCATCCCGGTGGTGCGCTCGATCTACTCCAGCGTCAAGCAGGTGTCGGACACGCTCTTTTCCGAGGGCGGCAACGCCTTTCGCACCGCCGTGCTGGTGCAGTGGCCGCGCGAGGGCGTGTGGACGGTGGCGTTCATCACCGGCACGCCGAGCGGCGAAGTGGCGGCCTACCTGCGCGATGAATACGTGAGCGTCTATGTTCCCACCACCCCCAACCCGACGGGCGGCTACTTCGTGATCCTGCGCAAGAGCGATTGCATCGAGCTCGAAATGAGCGTCGATGCGGCACTCAAGTACATCGTCTCCATGGGGGTGGTCGCACCCCCGGATCTCACGCCGCCCGATTCCCGATAACACCTCGTCGCATGCCCGCTTGCCGCGGGCGTGCGGAAACCTTGTCGCGCTCCACGAGGGCGCAGGAAGACTCTCCAATGGCCATGCGTTCCCACTACTGCGGTCTCGTCACCGAAGCCCTCCTGGGCCAAACCGTCACCCTCGCGGGCTGGGTGAACCGCCGCCGCGACCATGGCGGCGTGATCTTCATCGACCTGCGCGACCGCGAAGGCTACGTGCAGGTGGTGTGCGACCCCGACCGCGCCGAGATGTTCAAGACGGCCGAAGGCGTGCGCAACGAGTTCTGCGTGCAGGTCAAGGGCCTGGTGCGCGCGCGCCCCGAGGGCACGACCAACGACAGCCTCAAGAGCGGCAAGATCGAGGTGCTGTGCCATGAGCTGAACGTGCTCAACCCCTCGGTCACGCCCCCCTTCCAGATCGACGAGGAAAACCTGTCGGAAACCACGCGCCTCACGCACCGCGTGCTGGACCTGCGCCGCCCGTACATGCAGAACAACCTGATGCTGCGCTACCGCGTGTCGATGGAGGTGCGCAAGTTCCTCGACGCCAACGGCTTCGTGGACATCGAAACCCCCATGCTCACCAAGAGCACGCCCGAAGGCGCGCGCGATTACCTGGTGCCCAGCCGCGTGCACGACGGCCAGTTCTTCGCGCTGCCGCAGTCGCCCCAGCTGTTCAAGCAGCTCTTGATGGTGGCTGGCTTCGACCGCTACTACCAGATCACCAAGTGCTTTCGCGACGAAGACCTGCGCGCCGACCGCCAGCCCGAGTTCACCCAGATCGATATCGAAACGTCGTTCATGGAAGAGCAGGACATCCGCGACATGTTCCAGGGCATGATCAAGACGGTGTTCCAGAACACGCTGGGCGTGGACCTGGGCGAGTTCCCGGTCATGACGTACCAGGACGCGGCCTACCGCTACGGCTCCGACAAGCCCGACCTGCGCGTGAAGCTCGAATTCACCGAGCTGACGGAGGTGATGAAGGACGTGGACTTCAAGGTGTTCTCGGGCGCTGCCAACATGAAGGGCGGCCGCGTGGTGGCCCTGCGCGTGCCCGGCGGCGCGCGCGAGACCGGCGGCCTCTCGCGCGGCGAGATCGACGGCTACACCGAGTTCGTGAAGATCTACGGCGCCAAGGGCCTGGCCTACATCAAGGTCAACGAGCTGGCCAAGGGGCGCGACGGTCTGCAGTCGCCCATCGTCAAGAACATCCATGACGCGGCCATCGCCGAGATCCTCAAGCGCACCGGCGCCCAGGACGGCGACCTGCTGTTCTTCGGCGCCGACAAGGAAAAGGTCGTCAACGACGCCATCGGCGCGCTGCGCATCAAGATCGGCCACAGCGAGTTCGGCAAGAAGAACGGCCTGTTCGAGGACCGCTGGGCGCCTCTGTGGGTGGTGGACTTCCCGATGTTCGAGTTCGACGAGGACTCCCAGCGCTACACCGCCGTGCACCATCCCTTCACCGCGCCCAAGGACGGCCACGAGGACTGGATGGTCACCGCACCCGAAAAGTGCATCTCCAAGGGCTACGACATGGTGCTCAATGGCTGGGAGATGGGCGGCGGCTCCGTCCGTATCCACCGCGCTGACGTGCAGCAGAAGGTGTTCGATGCCCTCAAGATCACGCCCGAGGAAGCGCAGCAGAAGTTCGGCTTCCTGCTGGACGCCCTGCAGTACGGCGCGCCACCGCATGGCGGCCTGGCCTTCGGCCTGGACCGCATCGTCACGCTGATGACGGGCGCCGAGTCGATCCGCGACGTGATCGCCTTCCCCAAGACGCAGCGCGCGCAGTGCCTGCTGACGCAGGCGCCGAGCCCGGTGGACGAAAAGCAGCTGCGCGAGCTGCACATCCGCCTGCGCAACCCCGACGCCGTCAAGGCGGCCTGATCCGTCCAGGCGCACGGCCGATCCCCCGGGACCGCTGAAGCGATGGACCCCCAAGCGGCAGGAGCGTCATGTTCCTGCCGCTTTTTTCATTGAAGGACGCGTTGATGCAAACCCGCAAAGTGACCCGGCTCTCCGTGACCCTGCTGGCCTTGGTGGCTGCGCTGGCCGGCTGTGGCGAGAAAAAGACCGAGCTGGGGCAGGGCGGCTCCGTCGTCACCGGCTCGGCCGGCCCGGAAGGGGCGCGCAACGCCGCGCGCGAACTGGTGCGCTGCGACGCGCCCGTGGCCACGCTGGCGCTGGCCGAGAACCCGAACGGCTACGTCATGGGGTCGGGCTACCAACTGCCGGCCTCGCCCGTGCCGCTGATCAAGCTGCTGGCGCAGCAAAGCGGCTGCTTTCGCGTGGTGGACCGTTCCGCCGGCCTGCGGGGCACGGTGCAGGAGCAGGACCTGAAGGACGCGGGCGTTCTGCGCAAGAACTCCACGGTGCAAAAGGGCCGGGGCTACGAGGCGCAGTACACGCTCACGCCCAGCCTCACGTTCAGCGAGCAGGACGCGGGCCGCGGGCTGTCCGGCGTCATCGCCATGATCCCGGTGCTGCGCGACATCGCGGGCCTGGCCGGCCTGGTGGAGCAGGTCAAGTTCAAGGAAGCGCAGACGGCCCTGCTGCTGTCCGACAACGAGACCACCGAGCAGGTGGCGGCCTCCACCGGTGCGGCGCGGTCCACCGACCTGGGCGTGGGCGGGCTGGTGTTCGGCAAGCTGGGCGGGGCGGCCGGCGCGGGCTGGAGCAATACCAACGAGGGCAAGGTGATCGCCGCGGCCTTCCTGGATGCGCACAACCAGCTCGTCACGCAGGTGCGCGCGCTGCAGGCCAAGGAAATGCCGCCGCCCGTGGCCACGGCACGCCAATCCTCGGGACGCTGACGCGCCGGGCGCAGCGACTCGGGGGGCACCGGGTCGCCCGAGTGGGTGATGGGGCAGGGAAGGCGGAACAGGGTGCGGGGGTGTGGCACGCATTGTGCTGCTGTCTTCGGCCCCGTCGTGCAGGCCCTGCCTGGATGGCAGAGGGCAAACCCCATGCCGATGGCATGCGGTTTGCGCCATGCATGCATCACAATCTGGGCCATCGCCCAGGCAAAAGGACTTCCTGTGTCTCACGCGTCTCCCTTTCTGGCCACCCCCGAGCAATGGTTACGGTACATGCCGGCGGCGCAGCACCAGCGACAGGAATTGAGACTGGTCGAGAACGCATGGGACCACCTGTCCTTGCTGTCATCCCTGTCGCTGCTGTCGTCCAAGGCCTCCTCCGGCCATGATCTGGCGCAGGCCCGCAGGGACTTCGCCGCGCTGTCGGCCGACCTGATGCGCGGTCTGGCCGGCGAGGCGCTCAAGAACCGGATCAGCGATCTCGCCTCGCGCGCCCAGGTCTGCATCGATGTGCTGGTGCGCAACCTCTTCGAGCGCACGGCCGACATCGGCTTTTTCGCCACCGACGTGGGCGTGGCCGAATTCCTGGGACATCCCGACCCCGGCACCCGCCCCGCCATCGCCGCCCGGCTGCGCGAGTACGCCGACAAGTACACGGTCTACGGCAACATCTTCCTGTTCGACACCGCTGGCCGGCCGTGCGCCCAGTTGCATGCGGTGGAGCCGATCGCCTCCGAGGCGCAGCGGCAGGCTGACCAGGCGTTTCTGCTGTCGGTGCTGCAAAGCCATGCGCCCTATGCCGAGCACTACGCGGTGCACGGTTTCAGCGGCGAGGCTGGCAAGACGCTCATGTACGCCCGGCGCGTGGATTTCGAGGGGCATGCGGCGGGTGTGCTGTGTCTGCAGTTCAAGCTGGCCGACGAAATGCCGGCCATCTTCGCCTCGGTGCAGGACGGCGGTCGCCCGCAGGGCCAGGGCTGCGACGCCGTGCTCGCGCTCACGGACGGCCAGGGCCGCGTGCTGGTGTCCAGCGACCCGCTGCAGCTGCCGGCCGGCTGGCCGGTGCCGCAGGCCGCGGCCGCCGGTGTGCAACCGATCCACCATGCGAGCCGGCGCTACCTGATGGTCGTGCGCGACGCCGAGGGTTTCCAGGGTTATGCCGGGCCGGGCTGGCGCGGCGTGGCGCTGCTTCCCCTGGACGTGGCCTTCGACGAAGCGGCCCAGAGCGATGCCGACGCTTTTCCCGTCGAACTGGCAGGCCACGCCGATGTGCTGTCGCAGGAACTGCGCGATATTCCGGCGCGCTCGGCCACCATCCAGTCGGCGCTGGAGCGCTCGGTGTGGAACGGCCTGCTGGACCTGCACCAGCTCGGTGGCGACGCGGCGGCGCCCCGCGAGCTGCAATTCGCCAAGACCTTGCTGTCCGAGATTGGCGCCACCGCCCGCAAGACGGCGCTGGCCTTCGCCAGCGCCCTGCAG
>NZ_BAAJYT010000137.1:0-9896 GCF_057541515.1 Acidovorax sp. KNOB132 | reverse complement strand
CTGCTGCACGCGCAGAAAGCCCCCGGGCGGCGGCCCGCCCGCCGGCGCGGCCAGTTGCACCGTGCGCGCCGGCACGGCGAAGTCCACGCCCAGCGCGGCGAGTTCGCGCATCAGCGACAGGTTGATGCGCTGCTGCAGGTCCATGTACACGTTGTAGGCCGGGTCCAGCACGATGTAGACCACCTCGTACTGCAGCCCGTTCTCGACGAAGCCCTGCAGGTGCGCGCGGTCGAAGCGCGCCTGGTCTTCGGCCTCGATGATGCGGCGCACGGCCTGCGGCACCGCCTCGGCCTGCTCGGCCGTGGTTCCGTAGGGCACGCGAAACTGGAACACGATGCGCCGCTCCTGCAGGTAGCGGTAGTTGTTGATGGTCTGCTTGAGCAGGTCGGTGTTGCTCATCACCACCTGCTCGCCGCCCAGGCTGCGGATGCGCGTGGTCTTGAGGCCGATGCGCTGCACCGTGCCCGCGACGCCGCCCACCACGATGAAATCGCCTGCATCGAACGGCTTGTCCACCGCGATCGCCAGCGAGGCGAACAGATCGCCCAGGATGCTCTGCACCGCCAGCGCCACCGCGATGCCGCCCACCCCCAGGCTGGCCACGAACGCCGTGATGTTCACCCCCAGATTGGACAGCATGGCCAGCAGCACCGTGGCCCACAGCAGCGTGCGCAGCCCCCAGGACAGCAGCGTGGCCGACGCGCTGAACGGCGCCGCGTCGCCCGCGGCGGCCAGGCCGTGGTGCATGCGGTAGCGCGCGATCCCCAGGGCCACCGCGCGCGTGCCCCACAGCCCCACCTGCAGCGCCAGTGCCAGAAACCACAGCTGCCCCACGCGCGTGGCCCAGCGGCCCGGCAGATCGAGCATGCCCACGCCCACCAGCACGGCCGCCACGAACACCAGCAGCCGGCTGGTGCCGGCCAGCAGCTCGTACACCACGCCTGCCGTGCGGTGGCTGCCGCCCTGCGCTTCGGCCAGGCGCCGCGCACGCCGCACGGCCACGCCCAGCAGCAGCGACATGGCCAGGTACGCGCCCAGCGCGGCGGCCAGCGCCAGCGCAAGGCTGACCAGGGACAGGCCCCAGAGCGTTTCGGTCTGGAACCACGAGGTGAAGGATGGCGTGTTCATGGAGCTCCTTGAAAAGAAGGACCGGGCCGCGCGCGAGGCGCCGCCGGTGGCATGAAAGGAATGGGGCGGAAGGGGCCGGTGGCCCCTGCGGGCACGGCGGGACCGTGCGCAACGGCGCTGCGTGGCCGCGCCGGAAAGCACCCATCGTAAAAAACGCCGGGCCGGACCGGGGTAGGACCACGCCGCACCTGCCCTGCGGCGCGCCGGGCCCGGCGCTCAGAACATCTCCAACGCGGGATACAAGGCGCGGTGCGCCGCCAATGGCAGGGGCTTGCGTGCAGACGCGGCAACGCGGCAAACCGCCCGGAAAGGCCCTGGCCCCGCGGGTAGAAGAGCCATCCCCGAAAAAGCGGTGAACACTTTCCTTTCTAAGGTGCGGCCTTGGGCTCGAAGCGCACGACCAGCCCCTTGTCCGTTACCGTGATGCTGCTCGGCTGCATGCCCAGGCCATCCGGCACGGCCAGGTCCTGCGGCCGCAACTGGTGCAGCACCACCTCGCTCAGCGTCTGCTGGGCCAGCTGCGGGCCATAGATGTCGAGCATTTCCGCGGCCTGCGGCTGCAGCCCCTCCAGGCGCAGCGCGTTCACATGCAGCTGGTGCGCGCGGATCGTGCGGTCCGATGGCTCGTAGCGCAGCGCGAAGTCCACATCGAACGCGCCGGCGTAGCGGCGCTGCAGCAGCGGACCCGAGGCGGTCACGTCCATGTCGGCGTTCAGCCGGTTCTGCTGCGGTAGCAGCCGCAGCCGGGGCGCCTGCACATCCAGGTTCATCAGGCCGCCCAGCGCATAGCGGCGGGGGAACTTCTCGGCCACGGCGCCCTGCATCTGCTCGGCGGAGATCGTGTAGCTCTGCGCCCAGGCCTGGGGCGCCACGGCGCAGGCGGCCAGGGCGAGCGCGGCGCAGACGGCCCGGAAAACGCCACGGGGTGCTGTGGAGGGCTTGGAGTGCGCGGGGTGCGGAATCGAACGGAAAGCAACCATCGTGGCGGACACCCTCATGTGCAGAAAAGAAAAGACCAGCAACGGCAGTGACTGACCGTGGGCAGGCCGATCAGTTCCCGGCCGGCGGCGCAGGCGGGCGATGGCCAGCCCCATGGCCCCGGCCCGCACGTCAGCCCCACCAGCGTTGCCACCAGGGCGACTGCGGGGCGGTGACGGCCTCCGCAGCCCCGCCCAGCGGCGCCGGGGCGGACAGGGCCTGCAGCGCGCTTGCAGCCTGCGCGCCGGCATGCAGGCGAAGGGCCTGCACTGCATCGTGACAACGCCATGCGGCGCGCTCACGGGCCCGGGCCAGGTGCTCCGCGCAAAAATAGGCCAGACCGGGCGCCCGGCTTCCAGGCTCGGGCAGCGCGTGGTTGTCGTGGTCGGCAAACGCGACCCAGTCGCCATAGGCGCCCTCGGCCGCATCGTCCAGGGGCTGGCCGCAGATCGCGCAGGTGGCTGGGTTCATGGGTGAGGCTCCGGTGGTGTCATCGCCAAGGCACGGCAGGGCCGTGCGCGGGCTCGGCGGCGGCCCCCAAGGCGGCGCGCGCCTGGGAAGTCCGGCCATTTCGCCCGGTCAACGATTTTGCAGGGCAACCCCCGTGCGCGTGCGCCTGTTTTGTGAAGGTTTGTGAGCCCCGCCCCGCGCGCGCCCTTGCCGCTACCCGCCCGCCATGCGCAGCCGGCGCGCCGCATCCTCGGCCCGCGCATCGTCGATCTCGCGCATCACCGCCTGCAGGTCCACATCCGCATGGCGGCGCTCGTAGCGGCCGGTGAGCGGGGTCTCGTTCGTCAACTGGCCACTCTGGTACAGGGTCCATATCTCGGGGCCGTACTCAGTGGCCCGCAACTCGGGCGCGAACTGGCCGAAGAAATCGCGCAGGTTGGCCACGTCGCGCAGCAGCATGCGCGGCGCATGGTTGTTGCCCGCCGCATCCACCGCCTGGGGCAGGTCGATGATGACCGGGCCCTCGGCGCCTTCGTCCGCACCGGCGCCAGGCAGGTGGGCGAGCAGGATGTTGAACTCGGACAAGTCCCCGTGCACCACGCCCGCGCACAGCATGCGCACCACCTCGGCGATCAGCGTGGCATGGTGCGCCCGGGCCTGCTCGGGCGTGAACGCCACGTCGTTCAGTCGCGGCGCCGCATCGCCGTGCGCGTCGGTCACCAGCTCCATGAGCAGCACGCCCTCGTGGAAGTTGAACGGCTGCGGCACGCGCACGCCGGCTGCCGCCAGGCGGTAGAGCGCATCGACCTCGGCGCTCTGCCACGCGGCCTCCTGCGCTTGCCGGCCGAACTTGCTGCCCTTGGCCATCGCACGGGCCGAGCGGGAGTTCTTGACCCGGCGGTTCTCGGTGTAGTCCACCGCCTGCCGGAAGCTGCGGTGCGTGGCCTCCTTGTAGATCTTGGCGCAGCGCGTTTCGTCGCCGCAGCGCACCACGTACACCATGGCTTCCTTGCCGCTCATGAGCTGGCGCACCACGGTGTCGATGAGGCCTTCCTCGATGAGGGACTGGAGTCTGGGGGGAGCTTTCATCGGGGCATTTTGCCCCCTGGCAAGACCGTCTATGCTTCTGCGCCGGGCGCATCCATGAAGCACTCTCCACGTCCATGCCAATGATCTTGAAGACAACCAATCCCCGGCGCCGGAAACGCGGCGTTCATGGCGTGGCGATGCTGGGCATCGCCTGGGCGCTGTGCGGAACGAACACGGCGCAGGCCGACGCGCCCACCGCCGCACAAGCTATCCACGCCATCGGCCACCCCTCTGCGATTCACATCCACAAGGGCGCCGCACACAGCATGCAAGGCGGGGATGCGAACTGCGAAAACCTTTCCATCGACACCCGCCGGGTGGCCTATTTTTGGCAGCATGCCGTCCGAAGCGCCCGGTACAACTACCTCCAGAGTCTGGACCAGGGCGACTGCCAGGCCGAAGCGCAACTGCAACTGACGAACCGGAAAAAAAGGCCGGCTGTCGCTGGACAACGCGACGGGCTGGGGTGTGCTGCAAATTCACCAGACCACGTACTACCTCTACTGCGAGGCCTGTGAAGGGCTGATGGGCGCAGACTTCACCTTTCCTTCCGTCAAGTGAACAGGCCTCCAACCTCGGTGCATTAGCTGCACCGCAACGCGGGCCGTGTCAGCCCCCGGCACCGGCCCACACCGGATTGAGCAAACGCTCCAGCCGCTGGTGCGAAGCCTCCACGCGCTGCAATGCTGCATCGACCAGAGCAGGCGTCATCACGATGCGCTTGCCGTCGGCCTCGAACGGCTTGCCGCGCGAGATCGGCACCAGCGAGGCGCGAAACGCCTTGTCCTTGGCCAGCACGTCGTCGGGCGCCAGGTTGCGCGCCTTCAGCATGGCCAGCCGGTCCTTCAGGGCCGCCTCGTAGCGCGGATTCACCACGGGCTTGCGCTGCTTCATGCTGGCCTGGTAGCTCAGTGCTGTCGCGCGCTCGTACTCGATCGAATTGCGCATGGCCGCGGCCAGTCGGTCCTGCGCGGCCTCGGTGGCGGCGGCGTCGGAGGCGTCCACGCCCGCCCAGAAGTCGCGGTGCACCTGCTCGGTGAGCACGGCGTCTTCCTTGAACATGGACATCAGCAGCGCCTGCCGCTTGGCGCTCAGCTCGGCCGCCCAGGGTGCGCTGGACAGCAGGCAGGCGAGGACCAGCGCGAAGCCGGCGCGGAGCCATCGGTGGGACGGAAAATTCATGGCATGCCTTCGTGGTCGGGTTCGTTGGTTGAAGAAACAAGGGGAGACGCTGGACCCGGCAGAACGCCGGCCGGGCGGAGGCGTTCGGCCCGCCAGTATCGCCGTGGCGTGCCGCCCCCATGACACAGGGCCCGGCCGTCGCCGGCCGCTGCGGGTCTTAGCATCACGCCCATGCCCCACGACCTGCCCCTGGCCCTGACCCTTGCCGACATCGACTTCACCGCCCCAGCGCACGAGGTGGCACGCCGGCTCATCGGCGTGACGCTGCTGGTCGACGGCGTGGGCGGCCGCATCGTGGAAACCGAGGCCTACGACCAGACCGACCCGGCCTCGCACACCTTCGGTGGCCCCACGGCCCGCAACGCGGCCATGTTCGGCCCGCCGGGCTGCGCCTACGTGTACCGCTCCTACGGCCTGCACTGGTGCGTCAACACCGTGTGCCGCGAAGCGGGCCATGGCGCAGGCGTGCTGCTGCGGGCCATCGAGCCCACCCACGGACTGGACACCCTGCGCGAACGGCGCGGCCTGCAGGACGCCCGGCTGCTATGCGCCGGCCCCGGACGGCTGGCGCAGGCGCTGGGCATCGACGCACGCCTGGACGGCGAGTCCCTGCACCTGCCGCCGTTCGCGCTGCTGCAGCCTTCGCCGGGCCACCCGGCGCCCGACGTGATCGCCGGGCCGCGCATCGGCATCTCCAAGGCGGTCGAAGTGCCCTGGCGGTTCGGGGAGAAGGGTTCGCGGTTTCTGAGCCGGCCGTTTGGACGAGACAACAGACACCTATCTGATCTGTAATCGCGCGAACCTCCACCAAACTTGGTTTGACGATTTTTCACACCGAGATTTCCTCTCGCAGATAGATTTCCCCGTCATGGAAGCGTTTGACGCCCGCCGGGAATTTTGGCGATCCGTCCAATTCGGGCCGATGGCTGGCAGCAGCTTCACAATCAGACAGCAACACACGATTGACGCATCGCAGATCATGGGGCGATCGGAATTTCATAAATCCTGCTATTGAAAAAGGGAGAAGAGATTGCTCAACTTAGACGCACAAGGGATGGTTGTTCACGCACGAGTCATAGCACGACGTTATTCACAGATTGAGCGGCAACCTTTCACTGAAATCGAGGGAATCATCGTTCATCAAACAGGTGCTGCCACGTCTGCAAGCGCTTTCAACAGCTACGGCAACGCCAATGCCAATGGCGCCCATTTCCTCATCGACAAAGATGGCGCCATTTATCAAACGGCATCCGTTAAAAAGCGCACCAATCATGTCGGCCCCTTGCTGGCGCGCTGCCTGGTTGAGTTCAAATGCCAACCTGCTGAATTCAAGCAGTCGAAGCAGTTTCCTCAGTCCAGCGTCCCCGACAGGATGCACAAGATAGAAATGCAGAAGTCGGTGCCAGTCCGCTACCCGTCCAATGTCGACAGCCTTGGCATAGAAATCGTGGGGCGCCCCTCCCTGCCTCCGGGGAAAAATCCACCAGGGAATGCAACGCCAAAGCAGCGCGAAATCTTCTTCAATCAAAACGCGGTTTATGAGCCCGTCAACAACGCTCAAAACGCTTCCTTGCAATGGCTGCTCGACGAGCTGGCCATGTCGCTCTCCATTCCAAAAACCGAGGTGTTCCGCCATCCCACCGTCAGCCGGAAAAACCCAACCGAAGCGAGCACGGCAGCATGGCAATGACAACGCCCCCTGAGATTGCCACGCTGGCAGGGCTGATGTTGGCCACACTGGCCCATTCGGCACCAACGAGCCAACAACCACAGCCTGTTGCGCCGCCAAAGGCAGAGTCCGCCGTATCGACGGCCGCCGCAGCCCCAGAGTTGGAGGAAGACCGCCGCCGAATGGAAGCCCGCGCCTACGTCATCGGCCCGTTGCGCCGCATCACGTTGTCCAGTGCGCGATTCTTCGATGCGGAAGGCAAGCCATGCACGGCCGATCCGCCGCCGGCCCGCGTCACTGAGCGGTATGTGCGCAACTTCCTGCGGCAGGCCATCCCCATCTCGCAGGTGGCGGTGATGAACTATTACGGATCCTTCGGCGAATGCACCAGCGATCCCGTGGACGTGCAATTCAAGGACGGCCGGCAGGTGCGCCTTTCGTTCGCGGCCGACAGCGGCGTGGGCTATCTGTCGCCGGTGGTCAAGGGCCGGGAGGAAGACGTTTACTTCTACTACTGCGAGGTTTGCAAGCGGTGAAATGAAGGAGGCAGGAGCGCGCCGCCAAGCCGCCGCGCCCTCATCCGTCTTGCTGCGCGGCTCCCTGCGCCGCAGCGCCCGGCGCCGGCGTCCGAAGGGCCCGCAACCGGCGGTGCGCCTCGCCGTCCATCTCCACCGGCAATTGGTGCTTGGCCTGCAGGTAGTGGTGGGTGAACACGTCGAGATAGGCCTCCAGTGTCTGCGCTGCGTACGACTCGCCCGCCAGTTCAAGGCAGATCGCCGCCACCTCGGAGGTGCAGAAATGGTCGTCGCGCTGGGAGCGGCGCAGCCGGTAGCGCGACAGCTGCTCGGGCTGCAGGCTGAGCACCGGCAGGTGGTTCAGGTAGGGGCTCTTCCTGAACATCTTGCGCGCCTCGGTCCAGGTGGCATCCAGCAGCACGAACAGCGGGCGCAGGGGCGGCGGCGTCATGCCCTGCGCTGGAACCTCTGTGGGCTCCACCCGGGTCACCACCCGCGAAGGCTCTGCGAACTCGCCAGGAAACACCACATATGGCTGCCACTGCGGGTCGCGCAGCAGCGCCAGCAGGGCCGGGTCCACCACCGTGCGCGCCCAGCCGAAGGCGAAGGTGTCCGGCACGACGTCGGCGATCAGCCAGCCCGTGTTGCTCGGCTTGAGCGGCTCGATGTCGGCCATCAGCAGGCACATGCCGGCCTGGGTGGCGACCTGGGGCCGCACGGCGCACAGGCAGTGGCTGGGCACCAGCCGGCAGCCGGGGCAGCGCTCGCCGCGCGGGCCGCCTCGGGCGAGGAACGGCTTGGAGCTGCGCGCCAGGCGCTCGGTGCGCAGGCGGGAGACGGCGTGGGGAACATCCCCATGTGGTTCAACGGGCATCGAAATCCAATGGCATCTGCTCTCCGGGCAACCAGGGTGGCAGCCGGCGCTTGAGCAATCTTTCAGCGCATCGGCAACTCAGCGCGGCCATTGTTTCGAAATACATCAAAACCAACATGAATGCACCCAAAACGAAGAGTCCGATCCGCTGTTCCAGCAGGGCCTTTCGGGCGAATTCCCGAAACTCCTGCTTTGGCAGCATTTCGCAGAGCAGGGCGACATCGCTCGCTGAAAAGCCCAATCGCTGGACTGCAGCAGCCTGCTCTTTGGCGCAATCTTTTGCTTTCAAAGTAGGCGCGTTCAGCAGCGGCCACACGGTCCGGATCTCAACCTCCGACGCCAGAAAGTGCTGACCACTCTCTTTCAGGGTCAGCCCCGCATAGGGGAGGGTGATCAACTGCCAAGAAATCGCAGCCACTACCAGCGACACCATGGCACAAATGCCCCACACGTTGCCCTTGATCCGTAGCAACCGCGGGCTCGCCTTGATGGTGCGCGTCTCCAGATCGAAGTACTGCCCGCACCGCCGCAGTATCTCCAGCCGGACATCGTGCGCGCGGCACCACGCCATCAGGGTGTGCGCCTCGGCCAGCGTGGTCACCGGCATGCCAACGAACACCCGGAATGCCGTCAGGTTGGTCTGCTCTTCCACATAGCTCTGCAAGGCCGGATCGGTGATGCCGCCCTTGCCGTGCACCAGTTGCCAGGTGCGCCGCCGCAGCAGGTGCCACGACTCGGAGCGCAAGATCACCCACCCAAACATCACGAGCAGGAGGAGCGGCAATGCCAACGGCAGCCACGCCACAATGCCTTTGGACAACTCGCCGATCCCTGCGTTTTCCATCACCTCTCCCTTCGCTTTTTATTGAATCTTCCAGGGTGCCGGCGCCCTACATCGCCAACCGCTCGACTTCCTCCACCGGCGCCCCGCTAACCGCCCACGTGCTCCAGCTCGAACAGCGGCACCTCGGCCTGGCGGCTCAGCCACAGGCCGCCGCCCAGCTCCAGCGCGCCCTCGCGCAGCCCGCGCCGGTACAGCGTGGCGGAGTGCCGGAAGATGCGCGCATCGGTCAGGTCTTCGTCGATGATGTCGCGCTCGTAGTCCTCTCGGGACACGGCCTCGACATACAGCGCGCCACGGCTCAACTGGCCCAGGTTGCGCAGGGCGGCCTTCAGATCGGGCGGGCTCAGGTAGGGCAGCACGCCCTGGCAGATGACCAGGTCGAACGGCTCGCTGGCCTGGTAGTCCACCACCGAGCCCTGCTGCCACCCGTAGCGCTCGCACAGGTAGGGGCTGAACTCCACGCCCTGGTAGCTGGCCGCGGGAAAGTGCTGCGCCACGATGCCCTTCCACAGCCCGATGCCGCAGCCCACGTCCAGCACGCGCTGCACCGGCACCCGCAGGTACTTGAGGTAGCTGCACACGAAAGTGCCCAGGCGCTCCATGTGCTGCGGGTCCACCACGCTGGTCTTCTTGTCGTAGTAGAAGCGCTGGTAGTACGCCTCGTCGAAGGTGCTTGCGCTGGCTGATTTCAAAGAGGCGGTCCTTGCAGGGAAGTGGAAAAGAAGGGAGGGGCTGGGGGGGGCGACGCCAAAACGGTGGCAGCGAGTATCCCGTATCGCCACGGCCACGCGCCCTCTGCATGCCCACCGCCGTGTGCGCCGCAGGACAGGCCGGCGCCGTCCGGCGTCGGCGATACGGCATGGCACGGCACTGCATCACCCGATTCGAATGGACGCGACACAATGGTCCGGCATGAGCGCAGCCCCCTCCTCCACGCCCCTTTCCGCACCACCCGGTCCCGCCCCGTCCGACCACTGGATCGCCACCGCGCACGGCCGCCTGTTCGCGCGGCGCTGGGCCGCCGGGCCCGCGCCCTGCCCCGACCCATCCGCGCCGCCGCCCATCGTCCCTCTTCCACCGACTCGCTGGGCTGCGTGGACCTGTGGCGCGAGTTTCCTGCGGTGCTGTGCCGCGCGACGGGCCGCGGGGTGATCGCGTACGACCGCT
>NZ_BAAJYT010000136.1:0-9918 GCF_057541515.1 Acidovorax sp. KNOB132 | reverse complement strand
GTCCGCGCCCATCCCGCCGATGCGGGCGGGGCCGCGATCGTGGCCGTCCGCCTCCGGGTCGTCCGCCGCGTCGCGCCAGGCCAGACCGCTCGCGGCCAGCTTGGCATCGTGCTTGGCCAGGGCCGCAAGGTTGGCCACTTCTTCCGCATGCGCGATGGTGCCGGGTGTGATGCGCACCGCGCCGATCGACAGCGTGGTGCAGGTGAAAAAGCGCTTCACGCCGTGCCGGTCCTCGGCCCAGATGCCGCCGGCCTTGCGCGAGGCATCGTCGAACAGGGCCAGGGCCTCCTGCGCGAACTCGTCCACGATCCGCTGGCAGCGGTGCAGCCAGTCCGTGCTCTGGAACAGCAGCATGAAGTCGTCGCCGCCCACATGCCCCACGAAGTCGCGCTGCGCATCGCAGTGGGCCACGGCCAGGCGCGCCACGAGGCGGATCATCTGGTCGCCGCGCCAGTAGCCGTAGTAGTCGTTGAACGGCTTGAAGTGGTTCAGGTCGGCATAGCAGGCGACGAACTCGGTGCCGCTGTCCAGCAGCCGCTGCATGTGCAGGCTGATGGGGATGTTGCCCGGCAGGAAGGTGAGCGGGTTGGCGTGGCGCGCCGCCTCGATGCGCGCCTCGGTCACGCTGCGCACCAGCTGGTCACCCGTGCCCAGCCCCACGTAGCGGCCGTTGTCGGTGACGATGAAGCCGTCGTTCAGGTAGCGCTGGTCCTGCGAGGTGAGGATGCCCACGAGCTGGTCCACGTCGCAGTCGAGCTCCACCACGCGCGGTGCGTGGTTGGCGAACGCCATGCAGGGCTTGCGCCCGTGCACCTCGCGGAAGTACAGCGTGGCGTAGTGGTTCATGAACTGCTGGCGGTTGATGAGCGCCACGGGCCGCGTGCCGTCCACCACCGCCATGGCGTGCAGGTCGGCATGGGCCTTGAACAGCCCGGCCACCGTGTCGTTGCGGGTCTCCGGCGTGGCCGTGGGCGCCTGCACCACGAGCAGGTTGCGCAGGATGCCCGGCCGCACGTTCTGGCCCAGGTGCGGCAGCACGGCCACGCGGCGGTCGCGCAGCGCATCGAGCGCGGGCAGCAGGATGGTGTCGCGCGGCAGCGGGGCCGGGCGGCCCAGCAGGTAGCCCTGGCCGTAGGGAATGTCGAGGTCGCGCAGGGCGCGCAGGTCTTCCTGCGTCTCGATGCCCTCGGCGATGAGCGTGGTGCCGAACACGTCGGCGATGCCCTTGATGGCCTGCAGCATCTGCAGGTTCTCGGGGTGCGCGCCCAGGTCGCGCACGAAGTATTTGTCGATCTTGACGAAGTCGGGCTTGGCCTCGGACCACAGCCGCAGGCTGGAGCGGCCATCGCCGAAGTCGTCCAGTGCCAGCCGGGCGCCGCTGGCGTGCACTTCCTTCAGCGCGTGGCGCAGCGGCTCCATGTCCGTCACGCGCTCGTGCTCGGTGATCTCCAGCACCACCATGCGGGCCGATACGCCCATCGCCTGCGCGGCCTCGGCCAGCGAGGCGCCACCGCACAGCGCCACGCCGCGCACCAGCGCATCGGCGCTGATGTTCACGAACAGGCGGCCGGCCGCGCCCAGCACGCCCCACTGCTGCAGCGCGATGAACACGCACAGCAGCTCGAAGTCCTGCAGCAGGCCTTCTTCGCCCGCGCAGCGCAGCAGCGCATCGGGCGTGTGCAGGGGCGTGCCCTCCGGGCCGCGGATCAGCGCCTCGTGCGCGTAGATGCCGCCCTCGCGCAGATCGGCCAGGGGCTGGAAGACACAGTGCAGGCCGTCGCCGCGCATGAGCTGCGCCAGCGGCCCATGGCCGTTTCGCACCCCGGGCGACAACGCCGCCAGCAAGGCATCGCGCCGGCCCCGGGGAGATGCATCGATCATGGTTACAACCTTACACAATTTCACCGCGGACCATAGCCGTTTGCCATGACAGCGAAATGACAGGTGCCATGCCGCCAGGGATCGCCCACGCCGCTCACGGGTCGCTGCGCAGGTCGGCGTAGTCCACCGCGTATTTGACGAGCGCCGCCTGGCCCTCGATGCGCAGCTTGCGGCGCAGGTGCAGGCGGTGGGTCTCGACCGTGCGCACCGAGGTGCCCATGCGCTGCGCGATGTCCTTGTTGGATCGGCCCTCGGCCAGCAGCTCCAGCACCGCGGCCTCGCGCGGGGTGAGTGCGCGGCCCGACGGCGCTGGCACGGGAGGCGGCTCGTACAGCAGGGCCTGCACGCCTTCGCTGAAGTAGCGCCCGCCGGCATGCACCGCCTCGATCGCCTCCACCAGCTGGCGCGCCGGCGCGTCCTTGAGCACGTAGCCCCGCACACCCAGCGCGGCCGCACGGCGCACGTACTCGCCATCGTGGTGCATGGACAGCACCAGCACGCGCACCTGCGGAAAGCGGTCGCGGAACACCGTGGCCAGGTGGATGCCGCTCGCATCCGGCATGCGGATGTCGGTGACCACGATGTCGGGCAGCAGGGCGGCGGCCAGGTCCACCGCCTCCTGCACGCCGCCCGCCTCGCCCGCGACGCGGATGTGGCCCGTGGCCTCCAGCCGCATGCGCACGCCGTCGCGCACCAGCGGGTGGTCGTCCACCAGCAGCACGCGGATGGGGGCGCCGCCGCTCATGCGGGCACCTGCGACGGTTCAAACCCGGGGTAGGGCGAGTCGTTGTCGCCCTGCAGCGGCAGCACGGCCAGCACGCGCGTGCCGCGGCGGCCGGAGGCCACGCCGAACGTGCCGCCCAGGCCCTCGATGCGCTCGCGCATGTTGCGCAGGCCGATGCCGCCCTGTCCGTCGGCCTGCACGCGCTGCACGTCGAAGCCGCGGCCATCGTCGATCACCGACAGGCTCACGCGCCGGCGGCCGAAGCGCAGCAGCAGTTCCACCTGCGTCGCGTGGGCGTGCATCTGGGCGTTGGTCAGCGCCTCCTGCGCCACGCGGAACAGCGCGGTGCCGTGGCTGGTGGGCAGCGGGTGCGCCGTGCCGCGCAGCACGAACCGCACGCCGAGCGCGGTGTGCTCCTGCACCTGCTGCGCCATGAGGGCCAGGGCCGGCGCCAGGCCCAGGTCGTCCAGCAACGCGGGCCGCAGGCCGTGCGAGACGCGGCGGATCTCCAGCAGCGCATGGTTGAGCCGGTCCAGGCCCTGGTCCAGCACGTGGTGCGGGCCGTGCGCCGCGCGCTCGGCCCACTGCACCTGGGCGGTTTCCAGCAGGAATTTGGAGGACACCAGCACCTGCACCACGCCGTCGTGCAGCTCGCGCGCCACGCGCACGCGCTCTTCCTCTTGTGAGCGCACCACCCGCTGCGCGAGCCGGCGCAGCTTGGCGCTGGCCACGCGGTGGTCGCTGAGGTTCAGCGCCAGCCCGGCCAGCCCGATCAGCACGATGCACAGCGCGGCGATGCCGTAGATGCGCCGGCGCGTGCCGTCGATGTTCTCCTGGGCGCGCAGGTCGATGCGGCGCAGCGTGTCGTGCACGTCGTCCAGGTACAGGCCGGTGCCGATCACCCATTCCCAGCCGGGCAGCGTCATCACGTAGGCGAGCTTGGGCACCGTCTGCTGCGATGAGGGCTTTTGCCACAGGTAGCGCACCAGCCCGCCGCCCTCGCGCGCCTTGGCGAGGATGAGGTTGGCCGGCGCCTCGCTCTGCGGGTTGGACGGGTCGCACAGGTCCACGCCGGCCAGTCCCATCTGCTGCGCGTCCAGCAGCACGTTGCCCTGGCGGTCGTAGACGAAGAAGTACCCGTCCTTGCCGAACTGCATACGCGAGAGCAGGGCCAGCGCCTGCTGGTGGCGCGCCGCCGGGTCCACCACATCGGCCGCGATGCGCGCCATCGCGCTCTGGGCCAGCTGCACGTAATGGTGCAGCTCGGTCTCCTTGCTGTGCAGGTAGGCGGATTCGACCAGTTCCCGCTCCTGGTGCGCCAGCTTCAGGGTCTGGTGGCGCACGGTGACGGCCACGGAACCCAGCGCCACCAGGATGGGAATGGTCGACAGCAGCAAAAGCTTGAGCCGCAATTGCATGAAGGGTTTCTTGGATAGGAAAGCGATGACTATCTGCCGCCGCACGCCAATGTCAAGCGGGTTGTTTCGAGGGATCATGGGATATTCCGGGAATCCGTGAACATATGTAAAGACGGTCGGTGCGGTCGAATGGGGCGGAGAATCACCAAAACTCAAAATGCTTCGGGGCGGCCCGGGGAGTGATTATGGAAAGGCGGCTTCCATAATCACCCCCGTGGTGCCTGGGGCCGCCGCGGATGGGGTGTCGGCACCGGCTTGGTGCGCACCTTGTGAGTGCTTGCTACCGCAGTATCCGCACCACAGCAAGGCCTTTGCAGCAGAAGCCATGCCAGCCACGGGCGAGGCGGTGGTTTGCGTACTCCTGCGTAGGCCGGTCTGCGTACTACTGCGTAAGGGAAAAAGGTGCTTCGTTTTAGCGGGTTGTGCTGCCTAAAATTCTTTCGCGAATCGGGATTTCCAGGACAGAAGAAGGCGCGCCGGAAGATTATGGGAAATGCGGTCGCATGGAAATGGATGGGGCCTGCCGGTTTATCCGTGCATGGGCCGAATCATTTTCATCGTCATATTCAAAGTCGTTGCAAAGGACATTCCATGAGTAATCGGATCCACCGCCACCGCGTGGCCTGGGCGGGCGCTGCCCTGGCGGCCTGCGTGCTGATGACGGGCTGCGCCGCGCCGTCCAAGCGCGAGGTGCTGTCCACCACGCAGATCTATCCGGCCATCGGGCCGTATTCGCAAATGGTGGCCCACGGAAACACGCTGTATTTCTCGGGCGTCCTGCCCCTCAATGCGGCGGGCAATGCGGTCAACGGCACCACCATCGAGGAGCAGACCCGCGCCGTGCTCGATTTCATGGGCGCCAAGCTGCGTTCGCAGGGCCTGTCGTACGAGGACGTGCTCTCCACCACGGTCTACATGAAGGACCTGAACGAGTTCGCCGCCATGAACAAGGTGTACGGCGAGTACTTCCGCACCGCTGCGCCGGCCCGCGCCACGGTGGAGGTGGCGCGGCTGCCGCGCGACGTGAAGATCGAAATCTCGGCCATCGTCGGCCGCCGCTGAAGCGCTGTGGTCCTGCCTCCACGCCCCAAGGAGTTTTCCCATGAATGAAGCCACCCCCCTGATGGCCGCGCCCGGCGCTGCCGCTCCCCTGGACCTGTCCGCGGTGTCGCGCTGGAGCGCCAAGCGCCGCGACTTTCTGCGCGTGCTCGGCTATGGCGCCGGCGCCGCGACGCTCGGGCCCCTGGTGGCCGCCTGCGGCAGCAGCGGCGCGCAGACCCAGGCCGAAGCCCTGCGCGAGCAGCTCATGCGCGACGAGGCGTTCTGGACGGGCGTGCAGGGCATGTTCGTGCTCAAGCCCGAGAAGACCTACATGAACATAGGCACCGGCGGCTCCATGCCCAAGCTGGTGCTGGAAACGTTCGATGCCGAAAACCGCAAGAAGGCGGCCGATTCCGGCAGCGGCTACGGCAACCTGCTGGACCTGCGCAAGCAGGTGGCCCCGGGCTTCGGCGTGGATGCGGACGAGCTCGCGTTCTCGGCCAACACATCCTCGGGCATGTGCCACGCCATCCTGGGACTGGACTGGCAGCGCGGCGATGTGGTGGTCACCACCAACCACGAGCACGGCGGCGGCGACACGCCGCTCAAGATCGCCACCGACCGCTACGGCATAGAGGTCTCGCGCATCGCGCTGCCGGTGGGCAACAACCAGACGGCCGCCACCTACGTGAACCTGTTCGACGAGCGCATCCGGGCGCTCAAGGCCCAGGGCAAGCGCGTGCGCGCCATGATGTGGTCCTCGCCCACGTACAAGACCGGCACCATGCTGCCGATCGCCGAGCTGATGGCGGTGGTGAAGGCGCACGAGCTCATCAGCATCGTGGACGGCGCCCACCTGCCGGGCATGATGGCCTACAACTACGCGGAACTGGGCATGGACTTCATGTCCGGCGCGGGGCACAAGTGGCAGTGTGGCCCGGGCTCGACCGGCATCCTGGTGGTGCGCAACAAGATGCGCGCCTCCAACCCGCTGCCGCTGCCCAGGTGGTTCCCGGTGCACACCAGCTCCTACGCCGCCAAGGACCGCACCACCAACGGCACTGAGACCTACGACATCGCCGCGACGATCACCAGCTGCGGCAGCCTGCACACGCCCATGTTCATGGCGCTGGCCCAGGCCTGCGCGCAGTGGGACGGCATCGGGCGCAAGAAGATCGAGACCTACGACCTCACGCTGTCGTCCTACCTCAAGGAAAAGATCGCCGAGCGCTGGGGCGTGGATGCGCTGTACTCGCCCAAGGACGATCCCAAGCTGCTCTCCGCGCTCACCTCGTTCAATCCGTTCCCGAACAAGGACGACGTGATGAACGCGCAGAAATCCACGGCCTTCGTGGCGCGCATGCTGAGCGAATACCCGCAGGGCTTCGTGATCCGCAACGCCGATTTCCCCGTCATCGGCGCGCCGGCCAACCACTACGGCGTGCGCATCTCCACCCACCTGTGGCACGACGCGCGCGACATCGACCTGCTGGTCGATGCCATGTGGGACCTGTCGCGCAAGGTCTGATCCGGCAGCGCTGCCGCATCCATAAAAAAAAGCGCGGGAGGCGACTCCCGCGCTTTTTTGTTTTTGGGGCGCCCTGCGCGCCGTGCGGCGATCAGAAGCGGTGGCGGATGCCCACGCCGAAGCTGTTGCCCTTGGTCTGCGCCGTGATGCGGTCGTTCATGAGCATGGCGTACACGTCGGTGCGCTTGGACAGGAAGTGGTCGTAGCCCAGCGTGAAGGTCTTGCGGTCGATGTCGGTCTGCGTCATCTCGGTCTTGACCCACTCCACCAGCACCTTGCCGGCCGGGCCGACCGGCACCGAGGCGCCCAGCTGCACCGTCTTGGCCTTGTTGGTGGTGTTGTCGGCCTTGGCCTCGCCGTAGCTCACGAAGGGCTTGACCAGGCCGAAGTCGTAGGCGCCCAGCAGCATCCAGTCGGTCTTCTTCGTGCCCAGGTAGGCATTGGGAACGGCGGGGTTGCTGATCTGGTCGCGCTCGTAGAAGCCCGTCAGCGTCACGGGGCCGCCGAAGTAGAAGAAGTTCGCGCCGAAGTTCTTCTTGCCGTTGTCGCCCGGCTGCTCGCCGAACTGGTACTGGATGTTGGCCGAGAAACCGCCGAATTTCGGCGTGCTGTAGACGATCTGGTTGCTCCAGCCCGTGTCGGACGGCGTGGTCGCACCCCAGCCGGTGCCGTTGAACAGCGGCACGTTCATGTGCAGGATCAGCGGCGAGAAGGTGAACGAATCGCCGAACGGATTGCCCACCACCGAGGGCAGGAAGTTGGGCGCCATCCAGCGGCCCAGCATCACCGAGCCGAAGTCGCCCGACAGGCTGACGTTGGCGTCGCGCGAGAAGAACGTGTCGTTGGCGAAGCGCCCCTGCGAGCCGTTGTCCACCTTGATGAACGAGGTCAGCTGGAAGTTGGCCTTCAGTCCGCCGCCGAGGTCTTCCGTGCCCTTGAAGCCGAACCACGAGGTCGTGAGGCCGCCACTGTCCACGACCGACTTGCGGCCCGCATCGCCGGCCATCTTGATGGACCCGGCGAACACGTCGGCCAGGCCGGTGAGCTGCACGGAGCTTTGGGCCTGCGCCCCGGCGGAACAAAGCAGCGCTGCACCCAGCGCGATCCAATTCTTTTTCATACGACTCCTGCGAAAGGGAAAAGGGGAAGGGAAGGTGCCGATGGCTCGGCGGGGCACACGGGCCTTCAACGGGCCAGGAAAAACGTGTCGATTTGCAAAGGGCTCCAAGCAAGGACCGTGCCTTCACCATTCGGCCTGTGGGGGCATGCGGCGCCCGTGGCACCCGGGCGCGGTGGCTGCGGCCAGAGCGCACCGCATTTGACTTTGCTCAACACCGCACGGCGGTGCTGCGGTCACAGTGGCGGCTCTATGTTTCCCTCTCCTTCCTCCCCTGCGCCGACCAAGACCGAGGCCCCTGCTGGCGAGGTGCTGCGCGAGCGCCACCAGCGTCCGGCCAGCGTGCTGTACCTGGACAGCGGCCGCGTGCTGCTCGGGGTGCGCGAGGATGGGCAGCTTCGGCACCAGTTGGGTGCGGTGGAGGGTCCGTGCTGGCTCGATGCCGCCCCCGCGCTGCTCGGCCAGGCGTGCATGGTGGACATGGTGGCGGACACGCGTGTGCTGCTGCGCCGCATGCCGCTGGAGGCCTTCCGGTCCGGCTTCGAATCGCTGCCGTCGCCCGCCCGCGCGCTGGTGTACGACATGGCGCGGGGCTACTGCCAGCAGACCGAACTGGCCGTGAGCCGGCTCGCGCAGGACGCCGAGGCGCGTTGCGCCCAGTGGCTGCTGCGGCACGCCCAGCACGACGATGCGGGCACGCTGCGCGTGACGCTGCACCAGCGCAAGCGGCTCATCGCCGCGCAGCTGGGCATCGCGCCGGAAACCCTGTCGCGCGTGCTGCGCCACCTGCGCGACCACGGGCTCATTTCGGGCACGGGCAATGTGCTCAATCTGCCGCGGCCCGGCGCGCTGCAGGTGGTGGCCGGGGCCGGCTGAAGGGGGGCTGCCGTCCCGCGCAAGGGCGTGGGTGGGGTGTCTGCAACACGCGGGTGATCGGGGCGGCGCGGCCATGGCGCGGCGGTGCGAAGGGGCTCAGGGTTTCCCCCGGACCGACCGAGGGTTCCACCCAACCCGCGCGTTCGGGGGGCTGCGTATATTCGTTCGCACCCCATTGCACATTCCGCCTGACAGCATGCCCTGCGCCCTTCGCCGCTCCTTTGCCAGAGGTGCTTCGTCCACGGAGCACCGATGACCCCGCCATCGCACGAGGCACTCGAGGCGGAGCAGGACGCGGCGGGCGACACGCCCGGCTGGCTGCTGCCCGGCCGCCTGGTGCAGCGCCTGATGCTGGTGGCCGTGCTGGCGGTGGTGTTCGCCGGGGCGATGGCCGCCTGGACCGTATCGCGCGCGGCCGGCGAGGAGGCCATGCGCCGCCTCGTGAGCCAGCAGACCGACGAGGTCGAAGTGGTCGCGCGGCTGCTGGCCAGCAAGATCGAGCAGAGCCAGAAGGTGCTCAGCACCGTGGCAGAGGGCATTCAGCCGGTCATGCTCGACTCGCCGTCGTCCCTCGGTTGGCTGCTGCAGCAGGGCCTGCCGGCGGTGCGCTTCTTCGATGCCATGCAGGTGGTGCGGCAGGACGGCACCGTGGCCATCAACCTGCAATACGGCCGCCTGGACAGCGGCTCCAGCCTCGATCCGGCCGAACGCGACAGCCTGCGCCGCACCATGCTGGAGGGCAAGCCGCTGGTGTCGGGCCTGATTGGCGGGCGGCCGAGCGAGGCGCGCGTGATGTTCACGATCCCGCTGCACCGGGACGAGGGCACGGTGGTGGGCGCCGTCTCCGGCGTGCTGCGCCTGCAGTCGCAGGGGCTGCTGCCGCCCTCGATGTCGCTGCCGGCGCGCAAGGATTCCCGGCTCATCGTCTTCACGCGCGACGGCACCATCCTGTCGCACCCGGACCCCGCGCGGTGATGGGCAGCGTGCGCGACGAGGCCGGCCTGTCGCAGGTGTTCGCGCGGTCGGGCGACAAGGATCAGCCGGTCATGGGGCGCGGCTTCACCGAGCGGCTGCCGGGCCATGTGGTCAGCCTGGCCGGCATGCCCATGACGCAGTGGACCGTGGCGCGCGTGAACGATGCGCAGGCTTTGCTCGCGCCGCTGGAGGGCGCGCAGCGTCGGGCCGCCTGGCTGGCGGCCGCCCTGATCGGTGCGGCCGCATTGCTGGCTGTGGCCTGCATGGCCTGGCTGGCGCAGCCCCTGGCCCGGCTGTGCCGCCGCGCCACCCACCTGGGCGCCCGCGCGCCTGGTGCCCATGAAGACATGCCCTGGCC
>NZ_BAAJYT010000135.1:0-9932 GCF_057541515.1 Acidovorax sp. KNOB132 | reverse complement strand
ACCACCACCTGAACCCCCCCGCGCGCCTGGCGCTGATCGAAGGGCCCGCTCAGAGCGCGGCCGCTTCGGAGGGCGCGCGCGCCATCGTTTGCATGAGCACGTCCGACAGCAGGGCCAGCATGCGGGCGGCATGGCGGTCCGGCGGGCGGTTGGCGGCGTGGTAGGCATGCAGCGCCATGGGGGGCAGGTCGCGCAGCGGCACCGCGGTGATGGCGGCCGGGTCGAGGTTGCGCGCGGTCAGGAAATCGACCACCGTCCACCCCATGCCGCGCTTGACCAGCGCCAAGGCCAGCTGCGAGGTCTGCATCTGGATGCCCAGCTCGGTGTGCACGCCCAGGCTCTGTGCCAGTTCGGCCATGGGCTGGCGCATGGGCTCGTCGCCCAGCAACTGGATCATGGGCGTGTTGGCCAGGAACGTGATCGGGTCGGACCGGTTCAGCCGCACCGCGCGCAGCCAGATGTCCCGCGCCACGGCGATGAACAGCGGCCCGCTCACCAGGATGCTGCTCTCCAGCTGCGGGTGCGGGTGATCGTAGAAGCCCAGCGCGAAATCCACCGAGCGGGTGAGCAGCGCCTGCGCCATCTGGTCCTGGTGCAGGGTGCGCACTTCCACGCGCACCCGGGGCGATTGCTGGGCATGGCGCTCCAGCACCGCGGGCAGGAATTCGTGCGTGACGGACGGAATCGCCGCCAGCCGCACCAGGCCGCCCTCCGGCTGGCGCAGGTTGTGCGCGGTGCGGCGCAGCGCGTCGAGCTGGCTGTGGATCTGGCTGGAGGCGGTGAACAGCGCCTGCGCCTCCGGCGTGGGCAGCAGGGCCCCGCGGGCCCGGCTGAACAGCGCATAGCCCAGTTGCAGTTCCGCGTGCGCGATGGTCTTGCTCACCGCCGACGGCGTGATGTTGATCAGCCGGGCAGCCGCGCTCATGTTGCCGGTCTGCATGACGGCCTGGAAGACTTCGAGTTGGCGGAGATTCATCGCAGGGGAGGGAAAACGAGAATATGACCGGAAGTCACACCCGGCCGGCGATTATTCCCCACAGCCCGCCATGCGGCTTCCTACCATACGGCACCCGCGGAAATGCCGCGGGCACAAAAAGTGTCATTCATTACGGAGACTCACATGCTTTCCCCTCTGAAACTGAAGCGCCTGCTGGCCGGCGCCGCCTTCGCAGTCTGGGCCGTCGTGGCCGCGGCCCAGCCCGCCGCCAAGCCCAATGTCGTGGTCCTGGCCACGGGTGGCACCATTGCCGGCGCAGGCGCCTCGGCGACCAACAGCGCGTCCTACGCCGCGGCCAAGGTGCCGGTGGACAAACTCATCGCGGGCCTGCCCGAGCTGGCGAACGTGGCCAACGTCAAGGGTGAGCAGGTCTTCCAGATCGCTTCGGAGAGCTTCACCAACGAGCAGCTGCTCAAGCTGGGCAAGCGCGTGTCGGCCCTGGCCAAGCAGGCCGACGTGGACGGCATCGTCATCACCCACGGCACCGACACGCTGGAAGAAACCGCGTACTTCCTGAACCTGGTGGTGCGCACCGACAAGCCCATCGTGGTCGTGGGCTCCATGCGCCCCGGCACCTCGCTGTCGGCCGACGGCGCGCTGAACCTGCTGAGCGCCGTCTCGGTGGCGGCCAGCAAGGATTCCTCGGGCAAGGGCGTCCTCGTGACCATGAGCGACGAGATCCAGAGCGGCCGCGACGTGGTCAAGGGCGTCAACATCAAGACGCAGGCGTTCCGCAGCCAGTGGGGCCCGCTGGGCATGGTGGTGGAGGGCAACAACTACTGGTTCCGCGCGCCGGTCAAGCGCCACACCGCGCAATCGGAGTTCAACATCGACGAGATCGAGACGCTCGCCCCCGTGGAGATCGTCTACGGCTACGGCAACGTGCCGCGCTCCACGGTGGACGCCGTGGGCCGCTCGGGCGTCAAGGCGCTGATCCATGCCGGCACCGGCAACGGCTCGGTGGCCGACCGGGTGGTGCCTGCGCTGCAGGAACTGCGCGGCCAGGGCGTGCAGATCATCCGTTCCTCGCGCATCGCCGACGGCTTCGTGCTGCGCAACGCCGAGCAGCCCGACGACAAGTACGACTGGGTGGTCGCCCACGACCTGAACCCCCAGAAGGCCCGCATCCTGGCCGCCGTGGCGCTGACCAAGCCCCAGACCAGCAAGGACCTGCAGCGCATCTTCTGGCAGTACTGACCGGGGCCCGATCCGCGCGGCCGCATGCCCGTGCGGCCTGCGCTGACGCGGTCCGGCGCGGTCCGCTTTCATGAAATTAGGGAATCACCCTTGGCCCTGTGTCACAGTCGGCCCTCCGTGTGCCTTGATAATGGATGCCCCGCCACCGAAAAGACCTCGGTGGCGCGCAATCAAAATCCGGCGGGCGCACCGCCGATCTGGAGCACGACTGACAATGGCTGATTCCTTTTCCTATGAACAACTGATCGCCTCCGGCGAGGGCAAGCTGTTCACCCCTGACAGCGGACGACTGCCGCTGCCGCCCATGCTGATGTTTGACCGCATCACGCACATCGACAGCGATGGTGGGGCGCATGGGCTGGGGAAAATCCGGGCCGAACTCGATGTGCGCCCCGACCTCTGGTTTTTCGACTGCCACTTCCAGGGCGATCCGGTCATGCCGGGCTGCCTGGGGCTGGATGCCATGTGGCAGCTCATCGGTTTCTACCTCACCTGGCTGCAGCTGCCGGGCCGGGGCCGCGCCCTGGGCGCGGGCGAAGTCAAGTTCACCGGCGAAGTCGGCCCCAACGTGAAGCTCGTCACCTACGAAATCGACATCAAGCGCGTGATCAAGCGCAAGCTGGTCATGGCCATCGGCGATGCCCGCCTGCTGGCCGACGGCCAGGAGATCTACGTGGCCAACGACCTGCGCGTGGGCCTTTTCAAGCGTGAAGACGGGAAGGACGGAGCACCCGCAGCGGGAGCCACGGCATGACCATGAAGAAGCGCGTCGTCATCACGGGTGCGGGCATCGTCTCGTGCATCGGCAATGACCAGCAGGCAGTGACCACGTCGCTGCGCGAAGGCAAGTCCGGCATCCGCGCCATGCCCGAGTTCGCCGAACTCGGCCTGCGCAGCCAGGTGGCGGGCGCGCCGCAGATCGATCTGGACGCGCTCATCGACCGCAAGCAGCGCCGCTTCATGGGCGATGCCGCGGCGTACGCCTACCTGTCGCTGAAGGACGCCATCGCCCAGTCCGGCCTGTCGCCCGCCCAGGTGTCCCACCCCCGCACCGGCCTCATCATGGGCTCGGGCGGCGGCTCGCCGGCCAACCAGATCGAGGCGGCGGACACGCTGCGCTCCAAGGGCATCCGCCGCGTGGGGCCCTACCAGGTCACGCGCTGCATGGGCTCCACCGTGTCGGCCAACCTGTCCACGGCGTTCGCCATCAAGGGCATCAATTTCTCGATCACCTCGGCCTGCAGCACCTCCGCGCACTGCGTGGGCATGGCGGCGCAGCAGATCGCCTTCGGCCTGCAGGACGTGATGTTCGCGGGCGGCGGCGAAGAGCTCTCCTGGGGCCTGGCCACGCTGTTCGACGGCATGGGCGCCATGTCGGCCAAATTCAACGCCACGCCGGAGACGGCCTCGCGCCCCTACGACGTGGACCGCGACGGCTTCGTGATCGCCGGCGGCGGCGGTGCGCTGGTGCTGGAGAGCCTGGAGCACGCCCAGGCCCGCGGCGCCACCATCCTGGCCGAGATCGTCGGCTTCGGCCTTTCGTCGGACGGCGAAGACATGGTCGCGCCCTCGGGCGACGGCGCCATCGCCTGCATGCGCCAGGCCATAGCCGAAGCGGGCGGCGGCACGATCGACTACGTGAACACGCACGGCACGTCCACCCCCGTGGGCGACCTGCCCGAGCTGCGCGCGCTGCGCGAGGTGTTCGGCGACGCGGTGCCCCCGTTCTCCTCCACCAAGTCGCTCACCGGCCACTCGCAGGGCGCGACGGGCGTGCAGGAGGCGATCTACTGCCTGTACATGCTGCAGGGCGGCTTCATCGCCGGCTCGGCCCACATCGAGAACCTGGACCCGGCCGCCGAGGGCATGCCCATCGTGCGCACCTCGCGCGATGCATCGCTGACGACCGTGCTGTCCAACAGCTTCGGCTTTGGCGGCACCAACGCCAGCCTGGTGCTGCGCCGCTGGCAGGATTGAGTGGACGCCCGCGGTGCAACCGCGGTGCATTGCTATGAAGATGATAGCTGCCAGCGCTTGATGAATAAGCGGTGGCGGCTATTTTTGCATGCGGGCGTGGCGGCCCCGTGCCGGGCGTGGCCGATGCGCCGGGCGCGCCTCGTAAAATCGACCGCTTTTGCGCGCGCCTGCGTGCAAACCCTCTCTACCAACCGCATGGCCCCGCCATGCCAGACACACGCATGTTGACCTTCCAGCAAATCATCCTGAAGCTGCAGTCGTACTGGGCCGAACAGGGCTGCGCGCTGCTGCAGCCCTACGACATGGAAGTGGGCGCCGGCACCTCGCACACCGCCACCTTCCTGCGCGCGCTGGGCCCCGAGCCCTGGAAGGCCGCCTACGTGCAGCCCAGCCGCCGCCCCAAGGACGGCCGCTACGGCGAGAACCCCAACCGCCTGCAGCATTACTACCAGTTCCAGGTCGTGCTCAAGCCCGCGCCGGCCAACATCCTGGAGCTGTACCTGGGGTCGCTGGAGGCCCTGGGCTTTGATCTCAAGAAGAACGACATCCGCTTCGTCGAGGACGACTGGGAGAACCCCACGCTCGGCGCCTGGGGCCTCGGCTGGGAGGTGTGGCTCAACGGCATGGAGGTGACGCAGTTCACCTACTTCCAGCAGGTCGGCGGCATCGACTGCAAGCCCGCCACCGGCGAGATCACCTACGGTCTGGAGCGCCTGGCGATGTACCTGCAGGGCGTGGACAACGTCTACAACCTGACCTGGACCGACGGACTCTCCTACGGCGACGTGTACAAGCAGAACGAGGTGGAGCAGTCCACCTACAACTTCGAGCACTCCGATGCCGACTTCCTGTTCACCGCGTTCAGCGCGCACGAAAGCCAAGCCCAGCACCTGATGGAGCAGCAGCTCGCCCTGCCGGCCTACGAGCAGGTGCTGAAAGCCGCGCACAGCTTCAACCTGCTGGATGCGCGGGGCGCCATCAGCGTGACCGAGCGCGCGGCCTACATCGGCCGCATCCGCAACCTGGCCCGCGCCGTGGCCAAGAGCTACCTCGACAGCCGCGCGCGGCTGGGCTTTCCCATGGCGCCCCAGGAATGGGCCGCCGAAGTGCTGGCCGACCTGGCCCGCGCCGACCAGCAGCAGCAACAGCAGAAGAAGGCGGCCTGAGGCACGCACGCGCATCAGGAAGGAACACAGACCACCATGACCCATCCGAATCTTCTCGTTGAACTGTTCGTCGAAGAACTGCCCCCGAAGGCCCTGCAAAAGCTGGGCGACGCCTTTGCGGGCGTGCTGTTCGAGCAGCTGCAGGCCCAAGGGCTGGCCGCGCCGGGCTCGCGCCTGACGGCCTTCGCTTCGCCGCGCCGCCTGGCCGCGCACATCACCGAAGTGGCGCCCCAGGCCGCCGACAAGGCCGTCTCGCAAAAGCTCATGCCCGTCGCCGTAGGGCTGGATGCCGCCGGCAACGCCACGCCCGCGCTGCTCAAGAAGCTGGCCGCGCTGGGCGCCGACGCCTCCGCCGTGGCCGCGCTGCGCCGCGTGCCGGACGGCAAGGCCGAGGTGCTGTTCCATGACAGCACCGTGCGCGGCGCCACGCTGTCCGAGGGCCTGCAGAAGGCCCTGCAGGAATCCATCGCCAAGCTGCCCATCCCGAAGGTGATGCGCTACCAGCTCGCCTCCGGCTGCGAGCAGCCCGGCTGGACCAGCGTGAGCTTCGTGCGCCCCGCGCACGGCCTGGTGGCCCTGCACGGCACCGAGGTGCTGCTGTCGGTGAAGGCGCTGGGCCTGACCGCCGGCAACACCACGCACGGCCACCGCTTCGAGGCGGCCGTGGACCCGGTCGTCGTCACCAGTGCCGACAGCTACGCCCAGCAACTGGCCGAGCAGGGCGCGGTGATCGCGAGCTTCGCCGAGCGCCGCGCCGAGATCGTGCGCCAGCTGCAGGCCGCGGCTGCGCGCGTGGGTGGCGGCGTGCGCCCCATCGAGGACGACGCCCTGCTCGACGAGGTGACGGCGCTGGTCGAGCGCCCCAACGTGCTCATCTGCGAGTTCGAAAAGGAGTTTCTCGATGTGCCGCAGGAGTGCCTGATCCTCACGATGAAGGCCAACCAGAAGTACTTCCCGCTGCTGCAGGCCGATGGCCGGCTGTCGCACCAATTCCTGGTGGTGAGCAACATCACGCCCGCCGATGCGAGCGCGGTGGTGCAGGGCAACGAGCGCGTGGTGCGCCCGCGCCTGGCCGACGCCAAGTTCTTCTTCGACCAGGACCGCAAGAAGACGCTGCTGTCGCGCGTGGAGAGCCTCTCCAAGGTGGTCTATCACAACAAGCTGGGCACGCAGGGCGAGCGGGTGGAGCGCGTTAGGACAATAGCCAAGGCGATCGCCGAGCAGCTGTTCGCCGGCATCGGCACGCACCATGCGGACCTGGATTCGGCCGAGGGCGAGATCGCCCGCGACTACCTGCTGTCGTGCGTGGACACCGCCGCGCGGCTGTCCAAGGCCGATCTGGTGACCGACATGGTGGGCGAATTCCCCGAGCTGCAGGGCATCATGGGCGGCTACTATGCCGCCAACGACGGCCTGGCCCACGAAGTGGCCCACGCCATCGAAGACCATTACAAGCCGCGCTTCGCGGGCGACGAGCTGCCGCGCGAGAACGTGGGCGTCATCGTGGCCATGGCCGATAAGCTGGAAACGCTGGTCGGCATGTTCGGCATCGGCAACCTGCCCACGGGCGACCGCGACCCCTTCGCGCTGCGCCGCCATGCACTGGGGGTTATCCGCATGCTGATCGAGCGAGACCTCCCGCTTGACCTCGAACTGCTTTTGAGCGGATCTTTCAAAGCGTTCAGTGATGAGGGCATTCAACGACGTGAATGGGATGCTCAGCAGGTGCGAGAGTTGGAAGCCAAGAAACAAGCAGGCGGTACGTTTGTGCACGCCTCTGGCTTTTCTCCCCGTGAATTCGATCCAGAAACAGCTACTAAATTGGCCGACTTCATGTACGACCGCCTCGCCGGCAGCCTGCGCGAGCAGGGCTACAGCGCGCAGGAAGTCGATGCCGTCATCGCCCTGCGCCCGCAGCGCCTGTCGCTGGTGCAAAAGCAGCTCGCCGCCGTGCGCGCCTTTGCCGAACTGCCCGAAAGCCCGGCCCTGGCCGCCGCCAACAAGCGCGTGGGCAACATCCTCAAGAAGGCCGAGGTGGCCGGTCCCGTGGACCCGCACGTCAACCCCGACCTGCTGCAGGAAGAGGCGGAAAAGAACCTCTACGCCGCGCTGCAGCGCTTCGTGCCCGAGGCCGATGCGCAGTTCGACGCGGGCGACTACACCGCCAGCCTGCAGACGCTGGCCGTGCTGCGCGCGCCGGTGGATGCGTTCTTCGACGACGTGATGGTCAACGCCGAGCAACTGGACCTGCGCCTGAACCGCCAGGGCCTGCTCAAGCGCCTGCACGTGGCCATGAACCGCGTGGCCGACCTGTCCCGGCTGGCGGCCTGAGGCCGGGGGCCGCGCTGGTGGTAGGCTGGCGCAGTCTTTCACCAGGCGCTCCCACACCATGAAAATCGCCATCCTCGACCGCGACGGCACGCTCAACCCCTCGGGCGAGAGCTTCATCGCTTCGCCCGACGAGTGGACCCCTCTGCCCGGGGCGCTGGAGGCCGTGGCGCGGCTCAACCATGCCGGCTGGCATGTCGTCGTCGCCACCAATCAGCCCGGGCTGGGGCGCGGGCTGTTCGACGTGATGGCGCTCAACGCCATCCACGCCAAGCTGCACCGCAAGCTCGCGGCGGTGGGCGGTCGCATCGACGCCGTGTTCTACTGCCCGCACGCACCCGACGACCTGTGCGCCTGCCGCAAGCCGGCGCCGGGCCTGATGGAGCAGATCCGCGACCGCTACGGTGTGGAGGGTGACGAGGTGCTGGTGGCCGGCAACTGCGTGGAGCATCTGCGGGCCGGCGCGGCCATCGGTGCGCAGCTGCATCGGGTCGGTGCGGCCCAGGCCGCCGAAGCGACCCTGGTCGCCTCGGGCGATGCCCTGCTGCCCAGCCCGTGGCCCGAAGGCACGCAGTTCCATGCCAGCCTGGCCGACTTTGCCGACCACGTGGCCGCGCAATCCGCCGTGGCGGCGCCGGGCCTGAACATCGCCGTCTGATGTGCTATTAATTTAATAGCTAAAACGGCATATATTCCTAGGGCATGAGCCCGAAAACACCCATTTTGTCCTGATTGCCATGGCCTTGATCCGTTCCATCGTCCACCTGCTCTGGATGGGCATCACCGTGGTGCCCTATACGCTGCTCATCCTGCTGGTGCGGCTGTTCGGCGCCAGCAGCCGCACGCGCTACCGCATCGCGCGGGCGTGGCTCAAGCTCAGCACCGATGCGGCGCGCGTCATCATGGGCATCCGCACGCGCATCACGGGCATGGAGCACCTGCCCTCCGACCCCACGCAGGGCGTGGTGCTGCTGGTCAAGCACCAGTCCACCTACGAGACCTTCCTGATGCCGGCGATCATGCCGCGCCCCCTGGCCTACGTGTTCAAGAAGGAGCTGCTGTACGTGCCGTTCTTCGGCTGGTCGATCGGCAGCCTGGACATGATCCACATCGACCGCGGCCAGCGCGCGCGCGCCTTCGTGAAGGTGCTGCAGCAGGGCCGCGCGCTGCTGACCAAGGGCACCTGGGTCATCATGTTCCCCGAGGGCACGCGCGTGGAGCGCGGGCGCAAGGGCCAGTACAAGAGCGGCGGCACGCGGCTGGCCATCGAGGCGGGCGTGCCCGTGGTGCCGATCGCCGTCACCTCGGCCAAGGTGTGGCCGCGCAAGGCCTTCATCAAGCGGCCGGGCACGGTGGACGTGTCCATCGGCCGCCCCATCCCGACCGAAGGCCGCAAGCCCGACGAGCTGATGCGCGAGGTCGAGGCCTGGATCGAATCCGAAATGCAGCGCCTCGACCCCGAGGCCTACGCGCCGGGCCGGTGATGCAGCGGCTGGTGCAGCTGGCGCTCGATCTGTTCGGCGGCGCGGCGCCGGCCGAGCCGCCGACTGCGCCTGCCTCCGCGCCCCGTGCCAGGAATTCCAGGCCGAATGCCGCGGATGCCGGCGGTTCGATTGCCGATGATGCTACTGATTTGGTAGCAAAAGACCCTGCCAAGCCATCGCCATCGTCCGCTTCACCAGTGGCGAAAGCGCCGCCCGTTCCCCTGGGCACGCTGCTCAGCCCCGCGATCTTCCGCCACCCCCGCGCGAGCCGCGAGGTGCTGCTGGGCGATGCCGTCGTGGCCTATGCGCTGCAGCGGGCGCGGCGGCGCACCATCGGGTTCACGGTGGGGGCGGACGGCTTGGCGGTGCGCGCGCCGGGCTGGGTGTCGCTCGCGGCCGTGGATGCGGCGCTGCAGGAAAAATCCGCCTGGATCCTGCGCAAGCTGGGCGAGGCGCAGGACCGCCAGCAGCGCGTGGACGGCGCCCGCATCGCCTGGGGCGACGGCGCCGTGCTGCCGTACCTGGGTGAGCCCCTTACCGTGGTGCTGGACCCGACCCACGGCTTTCGCGGCACGGGCGGCGCGCTGGTCGAGGGGCCCGAGGGGCAGCGCCAGCTGCACATCGGCCTGCCCCGCGCCGCCTTGCCGCGCAGGTGCGCGATGCGGTGCAGGCGTGGCTCATGCGCGATGCGCGCCAGCGCTTCACCGCGCGGCTGGACCACTTCGCGCCGCTGCTGGGCGTGCGCTGGAGCAGCCTGCGCCTGTCCAGCGCCCAGACGCGCTG
>NZ_BAAJYT010000134.1:0-9961 GCF_057541515.1 Acidovorax sp. KNOB132 | reverse complement strand
TTGCTCGGCGGCAGCATCGCCGTGCGAAGCACGCCTGGACAAGGCAGCGTGTTCACCCTGGTGCTGCCCCTCGTGGCGCCGCTGAATGCACCGCAGGACGCGGCGCGGCCCACCGCGCAGGCGTCTCCGGCCTCCGCGGTTCCCGCGCCGGCCAGCCGCCCGTCCGTGCCGCAGGCGGACGGCTTGCCCGCCGTGCTGCCGCCGCCCGCCCCGGTGCGGCGCCCGGCGAATGCCGTAGCGGACGACCGGGACCAACTGGCGCCGGGCCGCCGGACCATCTTGGTGGTCGAGGACGACGTGCGTTTCGCGTGCATCCTGCTGGACCTGTCGCGGGAGATGGGTTTTCAGTCCGTGATCACCCACACCGGTGGCGAAGGCCTGGCCGCAGCGCTTGAATACATGCCCAGCGCGGTCGTGCTGGACATGAACCTGCCGGACATTTCCGGCCTGGCGGTACTCGACCAGCTCAAGCGCAACCCGGTGACGCGGCACATTCCGGTGCATGTCGTCTCCGTGGCCGACTACGCCCAGGAGGCCATGGGCCGGGGGGCCATCGGCTACGCTCTCAAGCCCGTCAAGCGCGAAGAACTCGTGCAGGCCCTGGAGCGCATGGAGGCCAAGTTCACCCAGGCCATGCGCCGCGTGCTGGTGGTGGAGGACGACGAGCGCCAGCGCGAAAGCATGCACCACCTGCTGGCCAATGGCGATGTGGAGATCGTCGGTGCCGAGACGGCGCAGCGCGCGCTCGAACTGTTGCGCACGAGCACGTTCGACTGCATGGTGATGGACCTGAACCTGCCCGATCTGAGCGGTTACGAGCTGCTGGAGAAGATGGCCGGCCAGGAAGAGGTGGCGTTCCCGCCCGTCATCGTCTACACCGGCCGCTCGCTGTCGCGCGACGAAGAGCAGCGCCTGCGGCGCTACTCCAAGTCCATCATCATCAAGGACGCGCGCTCGCCCGAGCGGCTGCTGGACGAGGTCACGCTGTTCCTTCACCAGGTGGAGTCCAAACTGCCCGCGGACCGCCAGCAGATGCTGCAGATGGCCCGGGACCGGGAGTCCACCTTCGAGGGGCGCAACATCCTGGTGGTCGAAGATGACGTGCGCAACATCTTCGCGCTGTCCAGCGTGCTCGAGCCCACCGGTGCCAAGGTGCAGATCGCGCGCAACGGCCGCGAAGCGCTGGAAGCCCTGCAGCGTGCGCAGTCCGGCGATGCGGCCACGGTCGATCTCGTTCTGATGGACATCATGATGCCGGAGATGGACGGTTTCACCGCCATGAGCGAGATCCGCAAACGCCCCGAATGGCGTCGCCTGCCCATCATCGCGCTCACCGCCAAGGCCATGAAGGACGACCAGGAAAAGTGCCTGGCCGCCGGTGCCAACGACTACATCGCCAAGCCGCTGGATGTCGAGAAACTGCTGTCGCTCGTGCGCGTGTGGATGCCCAAATGAGCGAAGACCCGGCGGCGCAGCAGCAGCGAAAGAAGACGTTCGACATCGAGCAGCACCTGCTGGTCGAGGCCATCTACCAGCGCTACCACTACGACTTTCGCGGGTATGCGCAGGCCTCGCTCAAGCGCCGCCTGCAGACCGCGCTCACGCGTTTCCATTGCCGGTCGGTGTCCCAGTTGCAGCATCTGGTGCTGCACGACCCGGAAGTGTTTCCCGCCATGCTGGAATACCTCACGGTGCAGGTGAGCGAGATGTTCCGCGACCCGACGTACTTTCGGGCGTTGCGCGAAACCGTGGTGCCGGTGCTGCGCACCTATCCATCGCTCAAGATCTGGGTGGCGGGCTGCAGCACGGGCGAGGAGGTGTATTCGCTGGCCATCCTGCTGCGGGAGGAGGGACTGCTGGAGCGCACCCTGATCTACGCCACCGACATCAACGCCAACGCCCTGCAGAAGGCCGAGGCGGGCATCTACGCCATCGAGCGCGTGCCGGCCTTCACGGAAAACCATGCCCGCTCGGGCGGGCGAACCTCGCTGTCGGAGCACTACACCGCCGCCTACGGGCGCGTGGTGCTCGACAAGAGCCTGCGCAAGCACATCGTGTTCTCGGACCACAGCCTCGCCACCGACAGCGTGTTCGCCGAAGTGCAGCTGGTGTCCTGCCGCAACGTGCTGATCTATTTCGACCGCGAGCTGCAGGACCGCGCACTGGGCCTGTTCCGCGATGCGCTGTGCCGCAAGGGCTTTCTTGGGCTGGGGTCGAAGGAGTCGCTGCGCTTTTCGTCGCATGCGGGCGAGTTCGAAGAGCTCGTGCCGCAGGACCGCCTGTACCAGAAGAAAGGCGGGGCATGAGCGACCGCATCCGCCCGCAGGCGGTGGTGATCGGCGGCTCCGCGGGGAGCATCGAAGCGCTCTCGGTCCTGCTGCCGGCGCTGCCATCCGGCCTGCGGGCCGCGGTCTTCGTGGTGCTGCACCTGCCGCGCGAGCGGCCCAGCCTGCTGTGCGAAATCTTCCAGCCGAGCTGTGCCGTGCCTTTGCGCGAAGCCCAGGACAAGGAGCCGGTGGAGCCCGGGACCGTTTACTTCGCACCGCCGGACTACCATCTGCTGATCGATGCCGGGCCTTCGCTGGCCCTGTCCGTGGACGATCCGGTGCATTTTTCGCGCCCGTCCATCGATGTGCTGTTCGAATCCGCGGCGGACGCGTATGGTGAGCGCTTGCTTGGCATCCTGCTGTCGGGCGCCAACAGCGACGGAGCGCAAGGGTTGGCAGCCGTGCAGGCCGCGGGGGGCACCACGGTCGTGCAGGACCCGGACAGCGCCCCCATGCCTTTCATGCCCGAAGCCGCGATGGGCACCTGCACCCCCGGCCATGTCCTTTCCCCGCAGCGCATCGCTTCGCTGCTCGAGACCCTGTTCCATCGGAGAGCTTCTTGATACCCGCCCCCATCCCGCCGTCCCCCATGCGCACTGCCCCGGTGAAGTGCCTGATCGTCGACGACGTGGAGGAAAACCTGATCGCCCTGGAGGCCTTGCTGCAGCGCGATGACGTGCAGGTTCTCAAGGCCGCTTCGGGCTCCGAGGCGCTGGAGCTGCTCCTCGTGCACAACGACGTGGCCTTGGCGCTGCTGGACGTGCAGATGCCCGAGATGAACGGCTTCGAGCTGGCCGAGCTGATCCGCGGCAGCGAGCGCACCCGGCATGTGCCGCTCATCTTCATGACGGCGGGCTCACGCGACCAGAACTGGCAGTTCAAGGGCTACGAGACCGGTGCGGTCGACTTTCTCTACAAGCCCATCGATCCGCACGTTCTGGTGAACAAGGCCAACGTGTTCTTCGACCTGCAAAAGCAGAAGGTGGCCCTCGCGCGCGAACTGCAGGAACGCACCGAAGCCCTGCGGGTGAACGAGATGTTCATGGCCGTGCTGAGCCATGACCTGCGGGGGCCTTTGAGCGCCCTCCTGGCGAGCGCGCTGGTGCTTCAGCGGCCGCAGGAGCCCGACAAGGTGCAGGCCATCGCCGGCAAGATGCAGTCGAGCGCACAGCGCATGGGCCGAATGATCGAGGACCTGCTGGATGTGACGCGGGCGCGCCAGTCCGGCGGGCTGCCCGTGAAGACCGGGCCCGCCGACCTGGGCGAGCTGGTGCAGCGCCCGGTGCACGAGCTGCACGTCAGCCACCCCGACCGGACCATCGAGATCACGCAAAAGGGCAACCTGACGGGCCAGTGGGATGCCGAGCGCCTGTGCCAGGTGGCGGCCAACCTCCTGGGCAATGCCATTCACCACGGCGATGCGGCCGAGCCGGTGCAGGTGATGCTGGACGGCACGGCGCCCGACCGGGTGGAGTTCACCGTGCGCAATGCCGGCACGATTCCCCCGGCACTGGTGCCCCACCTGTTCGATCCGTTCCGGGGGCGGGAGCGCGAGCCGGGGCAACACCAGGGGCTGGGGCTGGGCCTCTACATCGTGCACCAGATCGTGCAGCGCCATGGCGGCCGCATCGACGTCTGCTCGCGCGAGGGCCACACGGCCTTCCATGTGCAGTTGCCCCGCCAGCCGGCCGTGGCCCGTCCGGCAGCACGCTGATCTGCCCCACGGGCCGCACACGGCCTGGGCCTGCTTCAGCGAGCGTTGGGATCTATTGGCGTGGCCGCGGCGGCTGCGCTGCCAGAAGAACGAAAAAAAGGGAGCACGAAGCCCCCGTTCACTGTGGCGGTGCTCTGCGGTCAGGCAGGGTGATTGGAGCTGGATCCGCGCAATTGATCGCGAATCGAGTCCATGAGTTCTTCCAGCTCTTCCAGCTCGAATGGCTTGAGCAGCGCACGCACATTGGGGCCCAGGGCATTCAGTCCGTGGCCGAACTGGTAGCCCGAGCACAGCACAATCCAGCGCTGCGGATTCTCCGCCACCAGTTGGCGGCACAGGTCGGTGCCCGACATGCCGGGCAGGCTGACGTCGGTAACGACCAGGTCGTAGGGGCCCTGCGCATCCAGCTTCAGCGCCTCCTCGGCGGTCGCGCACAGCGACACCTCACGGTCGTCCCCCTCCAGCAGCATGCCGATGGTTTCGCGGAGCTCCGCGTTGTCCTCTACGTAAAGGATGCGCAAGGGAGGGGTCATGCTGTGGTCGGTCCGGTCGAGCGGTCTGTGAAGGTCTCCGGCTGGCGGTCGCGCGTCAGTGGAAAACGGGGTGGAGGGGTGGGCCAGCGCTTGCATCATGCCAGCGTGCGCACGGAGGGTTCGCGCGCCCATTGTCGCGTGCTGGCCGCTTGAATGAAAGCTGCTGTCTCAGCGGGGTCCACTACGCCGGCGTCCGGCTGGATGCCGGCGGCCTTCAGGATCGGCTGCGAGCCCTTGCACGCGGCGATGGCCTTGAGGTGGCCGAAGGCGTCGCGGAACCAGTCCACGGCAGCGGCTTCGCGCGACAGTTGCTCGCCCGCTTCGGGCGACAGGACCGAGGCCACGGCGTCGAACACCGTGGAGGGCGTGCCGGCCAACTGGCCATCCGCCGGCAGCCGCGAGCCGTCCGCCAGCACGGCGCCGCCCACCTTCGGGGCCACGATCTTGACTGTGGCACCGGCCTTTTCCGCCGCCTTGCGCAGCGCGGCGATGGGTGCGGCGGCCGAGCCGTCCGCCACCAGGATGCCCACGCAGCGACCCTCCAGCGTGGGCTTCATGCGGTCGATGATGCGCAGCGCGGGTGACAGCGGCAGGTCTTGCACGGCGGCGGCTGCAGGGAACGGCTCGGGGAGTTCCGGCATGCCCAGTCCGTCCGCCACGCGGCCGGCCAGGCTGTCGTCCACATTGCGCAATTGCGCCACCACGGCCGTCCGCACAGCCGGCGTTTCGACCTTGGACAACTCGAACACCAGGGCCGATGCCATGTGGGCCTGTTCCAGCGGGCTCTGGCTGCGAAAGAACATGCGCGCCTGGCTGTAGTGGTCGGCAAAGCTCTCGGGCCGCACGCGGCCCTTGGCGCCGCCATCGGCCACTTCGGCGAAATGCCGTGTGCCCTGTGCCAGCGAGGCGCGCGGGCTGTCTCCGAGCAGGCTGCTCGGCTCATAGGCCACGCGGCCCTTGGGCACCTGCATCTGCATGTGGCCGTCGCGCTGCATGTTGTGGAAGGGGCACTTGGGCGCGTTGATCGGGATCTGCACGAAATTCGGGCTTCCCAGGCGCGACAGCTGCGTGTCCAGGTATGAGAACAGGCGGCCCTGCAGCAGCGGGTCGTTGGAGAAGTCGATGCCCGGCGGCACGTTGGCGGGGCAGAACGCCACCTGCTCGGTCTCGGCGAAGAAGTTGTCGGGCCAGCGGTTGAGCACCATGCGGCCGATCATCTTGAGCGGCACCAGCTCTTCGGGGATGAGCTTGGTCGGGTCCAGATGGTCGAAGGGGAACGCCTCGGCCTCTTCTTCGGTGAACAGCTGCACGCCCAGTTCCCACTCGGGGAAGCTGCCGGCCTGGATGGACTCGAACAGGTCGCGGCGATGGAAATCGTTGTCCGCCGCCTGCAGCTTCAAAGCCTCGTCCCACACCGTGGACTGGATGCCCAGCTTGGGACGCCAGTGGAACTTCACGAACGTGCTCTGGCCTTCTGCGTCGAGCAGTCGGAAGGAATGCACGCCGAAGCCTTCCATGGTGCGCAGGCTGCGCGGAATGGTGCGGTCGCTCATGGCCCACATGATCATGTGCATGGCCTCGGGCATCAGCGAGATGAAATCCCAGAACGTGTCGTGCGCGCTGGCCGCCTGCGGAAAGCCGCGGTCGGGCTCCATCTTCACGGCATGCACCAGGTCGGGAAACTTCATCGCATCCTGGATGAAGAACACCGGGATGTTGTTGCCCACCAGATCCCAGTTGCCTTCTTCGGTGTAGAACTTGACGGCGAAGCCGCGCACGTCGCGCGGGGTGTCCACCGAGCCGGCGCCGCCGGCCACAGTGGAGAAGCGGCAAAACAGTGGCGTCTGCTTGCCCACCTCGGTGAGGATGCGGGCGGTGGTGTACTGAGACAGCGATTCGGTCAGCTCGAAGAAGCCGTGCGCGGCGGTGCCACGGGCATGCACGATGCGTTCGGGAATGCGCTCGTGGTCGAAATGCGTGATCTTTTCGCGGAGGATGAAGTCCTCCAGCAGCGTGGGGCCGCGGGGCGTGGACCGCAGCGAATTCTGGTTGTCCCCGACCGGAATGCCCTGCTGGGTGGTGAGCACCGGGTGGGCGCCTCTAGCCTGCTGCTGCAATTCGCCCCCGGTGCCGCGCAGTTCTTCGCCTTCGTGGGCCTGGGACGAGGGGGCGGAGGCCTTTTTCACGGGACGTGGAACTGCGGGTGCTTTTGCCATGGAGGGGCCTTTTGGTTGAGATTGCCGTGGGACCGCCGATCTTTTGCCGTGCAGGGGGACACTGGTGTAGGACAAGCCCGCGTCGGCCGGACTGCCCGCAGGGCGGATCACCGGGCGACCCGCCGCGCGGGCTGGCACTTCGATGCGCTGTCCACTGACAAGGCGCGCCCGCGATGAGGCACATACTCCAGTAGCGGCTGATGCGGCATCGATCGAATGACCGACCCACCAGACGCAGGCTCTTTCCCATCTACCACCACGGCAGGCCCCATGATCCGAATGAAACTCCAGTTGGAGTTGGAGTACGCGGTAGGCGATCCCGGCGCTGACTTCGTCTTCAACATCCACGCAGCGCAGACGCGTTGCCAGATCGTTCAGGACGAGAACCTGGTCATCAGCCAGGACATTCCGACCCACTTGCACACCGATCCCGCCACGGGCACCCGCTGCCTGCGGCTGCATGCCGAACCCGGGCCGCTCACGCTGGCCTATACCGCGACGGTGGACCTGCACCACCACACCGCCGATCCGGCGCTCATTCCCGAGGTCGGCGTTCGCCATCTGCCCGACGATGTCGTGGGCTACATCTTTCCCAGCCGCTACTGCCAGTCGGACCGGCTGGCCACGCTGGCGATGCGCGAGTTCGGTCACCTGTGGCAGGGCTACAGCCGTGTTCAGGCGATCTGCGACTGGGTGCGCAACCACGTGACCTTCCGCTCCAACACCTCCAACTCGACCACCTCGGCGGTCGACACGTTCGTCGAGCGCGTTGGCGTCTGCCGCGACTTCGCCCACCTGATGATCGCGCTGTGCCGGGCAGTGAACATTCCCGCGCGCATCGCCACCGGCACCGACTACGGCGCCGACCCGGCGCTGGGGCCGCCGGACTTCCACGCCTACGTCGAGGCCTATCTCGGCGACCGCTGGTACCTGTTCGATCCGTCGGGCACGGCCATTCCCATGGGCATGCTGCGCCTGGCCACCGGCCGGGATGCCGCGGACGTGGCATTCGCCACCATCTTCGGCAGCGTGCAGTCACAACCGCCGAAGATCCGCGCATGGGCCGTCCAGGACCCGTCGCGGGGCTTGCAGTTGCCGCAGCATTCGTCCTTGGCATTGTCCACCGATGCGCCGCAGAGTTCGGGCGCGTCACCCTTGATGTCCGGTGGCCACTCGGTGATGGCCGGCTGAGGCCTACGGGCCGGAAACGCAGTGGCTCCGGCCCGGGCTGTTTGCGGCCCTGCCCGGGGGCATCGCTGGCCGGCGGAAGCAGCCGGTATGCCTGGTGACCGTGAAAACTGCTCGATACCCTAGTAATCATTGGCTCGATTGCTATATATTTAGTAGCAATCAAGGCCCCGGCACTGGTGCGCCAAGGCGGTCATGGCATCTCCGATGTCCGGCGCGGGCAGGCCGGCCCCGCTTCGCGCAGTTGCATGGCACTTCGGGTGAATCCCTCCTTTCCGTTCGTGACAGGGTTGGAATGCAGCCTCACGGAGAGGTGGCCAGGCCCTGCTGCATAGGGCCTGGCGGCAGGTACAGGGCGAACACGGGCTGGAATACCGGCTTCGGGCCCGCGCGTGCGAAACCTTTCTTTCGCCACCCTGCAACGCCGAGCGCCTTTCATGCCATCCGCTGCCCTTCCTTCATCGCTCCCTTCCCGCCGCGTGGCGCTGGACGGCGGTTTGCACGAGGGGGCTGCGTCCGGCAGCCCTCGGGCTGGTCCGCATCCTCGTGCACCGGCCTCTCCCCGTGCTTCGGCGCAACGGCAGGAGCCCACCGCGATCCTGCCGCGCTCGCCCATCCCTCCCGGTGACCCCGCCGCCGCGAGCGCGGCCAGCTTGCCGCCCCGTGCCTTGCCCCAAGCTTCGCCCCCTGGTCCCGCCTGGGGCGCGCTGGCCTCGCGCGGCATGCACCTGCTGCAGCCCCATCCCGCCGTGCTGCGGTTCGGTGCCCGGCACCTGGCGTCTCCCGTCCTGTGGCTGGGCGAGCAGATGCGAACGCACTCCGAATGGACCTTGCTGGCCGTGCACACGCTGCAAGACCCAGCCTCTGCCGCTGCATTGGCGCAGCGTGTGGCGCTGGCGGCCGGGCTGTTGGCCACCGGCACCGCCGCGCTGTCGCGGCAATTGCAGGAGCGCGACGATCCGCAGGCCGTGGCCCGCATCGCGCAAGCGCTGGTGGACCTGGATGCCGCACGGCTGGCGGGCGAGCTGCTGGGCGAGGCGGTCCAGGGCCTGCTCCAGCGGCTGCCCGACCGCGACGTGGCAGGACTTCAGTTGTTCGTGGGGATCGGCGCGGTGATGGCCCACTGGCACCTGAAGCACCGCGCCCCGGCGCCTGCGCCGATTTCGCCCCCGGAGGTGCCGGACACCACCGCGACCCCGGTCACCACCACGGCGCATGGGGAACCTCCCCGCCCACGAAGCGCAGGGCTGGACCGCGTGGTCCTGGCCAACGCGGTGGTGGCCCTCCACCATGCGGGGCAGGGCGTGCTGGGCGAGGGGTACGCCCGTGGCGTGGCCGAATCGCTGTCCGACGGCGTGCGGGAAGCCGTGGGCCAGTGGCTGGCGCGGGCACGGGAGCGGCGGTAGCGCCACGCGACCGCCGATCACCCCGCCCGGCGGAAGGTCAGGTTCACGCGGACCGCTCCCCACTCCGCGTGTTGGCCCTGCGCCACGGGCAGCACGCCGTGAAAGCGCAGTCGGTCCTCCCCGCCCCACACCACCACATCGGCATGGCGCAGCGGCACGCGCAGGGCGCGGTCGCTGCGCGCCAGGCCACCCCAGAGGAACGTGGCCGGGAGCCCGAGCGAGACCGAGACGATGGCGCCCGCAGGTCGCGCTCGTCGCGGTCCTGGTGCAGCGACAGGCGCGTGCCCGGGGCATACCGATTGACCAGGCAGGCATCCGGGGCGAAATCCGCAAAGCCGGCCGCTGCCGCCGCCTCGCCCGCCAGCGTGGACAGCACGGCAGGCAGGGCGGGCCACGGCCTGCCGCTGTCCCGGTCCACGGCGACGTAGCGGTAGCCGCGGGCATCGCTCACCCAGCCCAGGGCGCCGCAGTTCGTGGTGGCCACCGACATGCGGCGCCCGCCCGGCGTCGCCATGTGGCGCCACGGCGCCTGCCGCGCGATGGCGGCCACCTGCGCATGCAACGCCACGGCCACGGG
>NZ_BAAJYT010000133.1:0-9989 GCF_057541515.1 Acidovorax sp. KNOB132 | reverse complement strand
CGACTGTGGACATCAATGAACTGGGCTTCTATTTTGCGCGATGCCTACGATTTCAATGACGGCAAATCTTTCATTTCTCAACCGCTGGGCTGCTGGGGCTTCAGTGGTGTGGAGTGTGGAGTTCGCACGCAGTTGAGCGTGCCTCTGCAGGAAGTGGTCGTGAACGAACCACCTGCGGCCGTGCAGAACCGCAAGTACATCGTCCAGAACAAGGACTTTCGCAACTGGCGCACGAAAAATCAAAGAGGAGGCGACTTTATGGTGCTATCGGATGTGCATCGAGTGCGGCTCCCTTTTCCACAAAAAATCTCTTGGTGAGATCCATGAAAAATTTTTCGAACCAATACCTTCGATGGGCATCCTGGGCCGTGCTCTGTGCCGCAGCGACAGCAGCGCTTTGGTATGCATGCACTCCAACATTGAAAGGCATCTCCATCAGTCCTCGCAAGGTCTATCGACTGGAGTATTACGACGCTTCGCTGGTACAGCGCCTGCGCTACCACCAAATGAAAATTCCTTCATTGGTTCGCTTGTACAAAATCCATCCAGAGACTTTGCTGGGCGAAAGCGATGTAGTGGACCTCTGGATCAACGGCCAGTTGTATTGGTACCTCAACCCGCCCATGAACAAGGTGCGTGTAGGGCGCGACGTGGTGTTCGAGAACATTCCGCCGGAGTGCGCTGACTGTCCGCCGCTGACCGATGCCGAAATCATGCCCTGAGCCTCGCACCCTCCTCCCGACCGGCCCCAAAGAAAAACGGCACCCGAAGGTGCCGTCGTTCTCAATCGTGAGAGGGTACCCAGCCGGGACGTCAGTCCTCGACGAAGGCTTCCTCGCGCTTGTTTTTCACAGCTGGCAGCAGCACGGCAGCCAGCCAGCCAGCCAGCCAGCCAGCCAGCCAGCTTGACGATGATGGCCTTGCCGCTGAAGGCAATGGCGCCGACCAAGGCGAGCGCCATGCCGGCGGCCACGCCCGTGGCGGGTGCGGACGCAGGTAGGGGCGCAGAGTGCCCGGAGCCGGCGTCGGCGTCGGCAAGCCGGTGGCCAAGGGAGCCGAAGGGGAAGGACCGGGGATGGGGGAGCAATGCTGGCGACTGGGCAACTTGGCCCTTCCGGCAAAGGTTCTCGAAAATACCTGTCAGGTGAACTACCTGGTATTTGGCCGATGGAGTGATCCCATGGACGATTTCTGTGGGGCGATGGGTGAAGCGCAGATCAAAGTAGCCGCAACCGGGATCGTTACCCCATTAGGAAACGGCAAGGCTGTCGTGCAAATTGATGAACTGGGGTTCTACTTGCGCGATGCCTACGATTTCAATGATGGCAGGTCCTCTATTTCCCAGCCCCTCGGCTGCTGGGGCTTCAACGGGATGGAATGTGGCATCCGCACGCAGTTGAATGTGCCGATTGAAGAAGTCGCAGTGGATGAGCCCCCTGCATCGGTGCAAGGCTACAAATACATCGTGCAAAACCAAGACTTCCGCCGATGGCGGGACCGGCATCAAAGGGGTGGTGATTTCATGGTGCTCTCGAATGTGCATCGCATCAAACTGCCTATTGCTCAGAGGTCTTCATGGTGATGGGAACACAAAAAACATGCGAAAAAACTTAAGCGCACCGCCTGGCTATTGATCACGGTGGTGCTTGCCGTGGGGCTGTGGCAGGGCTCTCAGCCCCACTTGTTTCATACCGCTATCAGTCCACGCAAGGTCTATCGGCTCGAGTACTACGAAGCCTCTTTTCTGCAAAGCTTGATGCACCATGACTTCAACATGCCGGCCTTTGCGAGGCTGTACCGTATCCAGCCGGAAACGCTGATGGGTGAAAGCGAAGTGGTCGACCTCCGGATGAATGGAGAGCTCTATTGGTATATCGAAGTCCCGATGAATAAAGTCCGAGTGGGTCGAGATATCGTTTTCGAAAACATCCCTCCGGAATGCACGGACTGCCCGCCCTTGCCGGACTCTGCGGTGATGCCTTGACCACGCATGCCGTGGGTATCGTGCACCTTGGTGCTGACGACCTCAGGCGACGCCGTTCCACATCGCCTTTCGCCGTGATCAGTGAACATCCGCAGCCTATTGAAGCTCTGCCCCTAGCGCCTTTTTTTTTTGAATGAAGCACGCCATTCACCCACTTCTCGTTGTTGGGCGGAACAAAGCCTTCTGGTGGACAGCCAATCAGCTTGCCAGCATCCTGCCACTTCTTCATCTTCTGCTCGAACTGTTTAGGATAGTCCCTGGCACTGCATGCGATGTTGGCCCAGGGATCGCAGACATACACGTCTGGATGCCACTCCGTCATGTCCACAGGCAAGGGATTTGAAGCAGGCCCAATGATGGCGACTTCATGCAGTGCATCTCCTTCTTCATCTTCGCCAAGCGATAGACATTGGGCTTGGATATGTCGCTTTTGCAGATGATGTATGGCCAGATCCGTCAATTCTCCGCATTGGTGGGCTTTCCCCGCCATGGCGGCGGCGACGGGATCGTCCTGCTTCCGAATCCGTATGACTTCTTGCGTTGCCATTTTTTTGACGGCGCAACTCGTCGTCTCCACCTTCTCCCTTTACTTTGTTGCCCGATTTCATATTGGGCTTGTAGTAGGTTTCACGCACAAATTTCAGGACATCGGTCACTACCGCCTGCCCTGGAGAAGGGAGCGATTGCCGTACCGGCTGTAGGGCTGCAACGCCGGTGCTGGATGTGCCAGGTCGATTGCGGCCCAACGCACCTAAGTGACTCAGGTGACTATTGCTCTGAGTGCCAGAACGTCTGGATGATGGCTGATCACGTGGCGTTGGCAAGCTTGCGCCAGCTACTTCACGGCCCGGTCCGCTGGAGCGCCCACTTGGTTTGGAAGAGCTCACGCCCATGGTGTTTACCTCAGTGTTTCAATGGCCGGAAGCGTGGCGGCCAGCGCGACCTGCATGACATCACAGCCCGAAACAACCGCTCCCTGTGCGAAACCCAAAAATACAAATTACCAGATGCAAAACGCCATCAAGCGCCTTCAGTTCAACACCTTCACCTCCTCGGGAATCGACTGGTTCACCTGATAAGCAGGTGGCGCGCCGGTAGCCGTTCGGTCGCCGCGTACCAGCGTGCCTTTCATCTCGCTGGCTAGCGAAACCCGGGCATGGGCTTGTATCCGTTTGTCAAACCGGATCGGGTCGCCTGGTCGTGCAACTCCATAGGCGCCCGAGACACCCAAGAAAAACGGCACCCGAAGGTGCCGTCGTTCTCAATCGTGAGAGGGTACCCAGCCGGGACGTCAGTCCTCGACGAAGGCTTCCTCGCGCTTGTTCTTCACGGCTGGCAGCAGCACGATGATGAGCAGCAGCACAGCGGCAGCCAGCAGGCCGGCGGAGATGGGGCGCGTGACGAACACGCTCCAGTCGCCGCGCGACAGCAGCAGGGCGCGGCGCAGGTTTTCTTCCATCATCGGGCCCAGGATGAACCCGAGCAGCAGCGGCGCGGGTTCGGTGCCCAGCTTGTGGAACAGGTAGCCGATGAAGCCGAAGATGCCGACCAGCCACACGTCGAACGTGTTGTTGTTCGTGCCGTACACGCCCACCGCGCAGAACAGCACGATGGAGGGGAACAGCCAGCGGTAAGGCACGGTCAGCAGCTTGATCCACAGGCCGATCAGCGGCAGGTTCAGGATGATCAGCATCGCGTTGCCGAGCCACATCGACGCGATCAGGCCCCAGAAGAGTTCGGGGTTGCTCGTCATCACCTGGGGGCCAGGCTGGATGTTGTGGATCGTCATGGCACCCACCATCAGCGCCATCACGGCGTTGGGCGGAATGCCCAGCGTCAGCAGCGGGATGAAGGAGGTCTGCGCGCCGGCGTTGTTGGCCGACTCGGGGGCCGCCACACCGCGGATGTTGCCCTTGCCGAAAGGAACTTCGCCGGGTTGCAGCTTGGTCTTCTTTTCGATGGTGTAGGCCGCGAAGGCCGCCAGCAGCGCGCCGCCGCCGGGCAGGATGCCCAGGGCCGAGCCGAGGGCCGTGCCGCGCAGCACGGCGGGGATCATGCGCTTGAAGTCTTCCTTGGTCGGCAGGAGGCCGTGCACCTTGGCGGTGAACACCTCGCGGTCGTCTTCGGGCTTGGACAGGTTGGCGATGATTTCGCCGTAGCCGAACACGCCCATGGCGATCACGACGAAGTTGATGCCGTCGGTCAGTTCAGGGATGTCGAAGCTGTAGCGGGCGACGCCCGAGTTCACGTCGGTGCCCACCAGGCCCAGCAGCAGGCCCAGCACGATCATGGCGACCGCCTTGAGCAGCGAGCCCGAGGCCAGCACCACGGCGCCGATCAGGCCCAGCACCATCAGCGAGAAGTATTCGGCGGGGCCGAACTTGAAGGCGACTTCGGTCAGCGGCGGCGCGAAGGCGGCCAGGATCAGCGTGCCCACGCAGCCGGCGAAGAACGAGCCCAGGCCGGCGGCTGCCAGCGCGGGACCCGCACGGCCCTTGCGCGCCATCTGGTAGCCGTCGATCACGGTCACCACCGAGGACGATTCGCCCGGCAGGTTCACCAGGATGGCCGTGGTCGATCCGCCGTATTGCGCGCCGTAGTAGATGCCGGCCAGCATGATCAGCGCGGCCACCGGGGGCAGCGCATACGTGGCGGGCAGCAGCATGGCGATGGTGGCCACGGGCCCGATGCCCGGCAGCACGCCGATCAGCGTGCCCAGCAGGCAGCCGATGAAGCAGTAGATGAGGTTCTGAAACGTGAAGGCGACGCCGAAGCCGGTCGCCAGGTTGTCAAACAATTCCATGGTCTTCGATGCTCCTGCTCAACCCGAAATGAAACTGGGCCACACAGGGAACTGCAGCTTCAGCGCCCACACGAAAGCCACGTAGCTGCCCACCGCGAGGACGGTGGCCAGAATAAACACTTCCTTGGCGTTGAAGGTGTCGCCGGCCAGGCTGGCGATGAACACCAGCGCATAGATCGCGACGATCAGCCCCATGGCCGGCACGCCGAACGAGGGCAGCCCCGCCAGCAGCACGCCGAACGCGAAGTTCGAGGCCAGGATGAAGAACAGCTGCTTCCACGCCCACTTGCCGACCTTGTCGCCATCCACGCTCTCCACCACCGTGGCGTAGAACGTGATCGCCACGCCAAGAATGGCGAGCAGGATGCCCAGGATCAGGGGGAAGTAGCCGGGGCCCATGCGGGCGCCGTTGCCGATGTTGTAGTTGGAGGCACCGACCGCGAAGGCCACGCCCACACCCATGAACATGAGGCCCGAAAAGAAATCTTTCTGGCTCTTGATTTTCACGAAAACGTCTCCTTACAAGAACTTGACGGGCGATTGTGCAGTCCGGTCCACTCGGGATCGATGTGGATTCCACCTATCCAGCGCCTAGGGAAAACCGCAGGGTGGCGCCTCGGAAAAAGCCGCGCCGGCGCGCTGCGGCAGAGCATCCGCAGGCGGTGGATGAGGGCCTGGCACGGCACGGGCAACGCGCGCGCAGCCGCCCCCCCCCGGGGCCGCGCGCGTCGACGCGGCCTACTCCATCGGCGGCGTGGCCGCCATCACTTCTTCCAGCGTGGTGATGCCTTCGGCCACGCGCAGCGCGCCGGCCAGGCGCAGCGGGCGCATGCCGTCCTGCACGGCCTGGCGGCGCAGCACGTCGATGGAGGGCGCCTGGTTGATGCGGTCCTTGAGCGCCTCGCTCACGGTGAGCAGCTCGTACAGGCCCATGCGGCCATGGAAGCCCGTCATGCGGCAGTCCACGCAGCCCACGGGCTTGTACGGGTGGTACCCGCCGTTGAGCTTCCACGGCTTGACCACGGCGGCCAGCGCCTCGGCCGAGGCCGCCTCGTCCTTTTGCTTGCACTGCTTGCACAGCGTGCGCACCAGCCGCTGCGCCAGGATGCCCAGCAGCGTGGCGTTGATGAGGTAGGGTGGCACGCCCAGCTCCATGAGCCGCGTGACGGCGCTGGGCGCATCGTTGGTGTGCAGCGTGCTGAACACGAGGTGGCCGGTGAGCGCGGCCTGCACGGCCATGTCGGCGGTGGCGAGGTCGCGGATCTCGCCCACCATGATGATGTCCGGGTCCTGCCGCATCAGCGCGCGCAGGCCCTCGGCGAAGTTGAAGTCGAGCTGCGGCTGCACCTGGGTCTGGTTGAAGCTGGGCTCGATCATTTCGATCGGGTCTTCCACCGTGCTCACGTTGACCTCCTCGGTCGCCACGCGCTTGAGCGTGGAGTACAGCGTGGTGGTCTTGCCCGAGCCCGTGGGCCCGGTCACCAGGATGATGCCGTGCGGGCGCTTGACCAGCGCCTCCCAGCGCGTGGCGTCGTGCTGCGCGAAGCCCAGCGCGTCCAGGTCCTTGACGGCGTTGTCGGGGTCGAAGATGCGCATCACCATCTTCTCGCCGAAGGCCGTGGGCAGCGTGGACAGGCGCATTTCCACCTCGTCGCCGCGCGGGTTGCGGGTCTTGATGCGGCCGTCCTGCGGGCGGCGCTTTTCCACCACGTCCATGCGCCCGAGCAGCTTCACGCGCGAGACCATCGCGTTGAGCACGCCCATGGGCATCTGGTAGACCGGGTGCAGCACGCCGTCGATGCGAAAGCGGATCACGCCCTGCTCGCGGCGCGGCTCCAGGTGGATGTCGCTCGCGCGCTGGTCGAAGGCGTACTGCCACAGCCAGTCCACCACCTTGACCACACCCTGGTCGTTGGCATCGAGCTGCTTGTTGCTCTTGCCCAGTTCCACCAGTTGCTCGAAGCTGCTGCCCGCCGAGGCCCCGCCGGCCTTCTGCGCGGCGCGCACCGACTTGGCCAGCGCGAAGAACTCGGCGGTGAAGCGCTGGATGTCCTGCGGGTTGGCGACCACGCGGCGCACCGAGCGGCGCGCCTGGCGCTCCACCTCGGCCACCCAGTCGTCGATGAAGGGTTCGGCCGTGGCGATCACCACCTCCTTGGGTGTGACCTGCACGGGCAGCACCTTGTGGCGCTCGGCGTAGCTGGCGCTCATGGTGTCGGCCACGCGGCCCACGTCCACCTTGAGCGGGTCGATGCGCAGGTAGGCCAGGCCGCTGCGCTGCGCCAGGTACTGCGTGAGCGCCTCGGCATCGAGCGGGCGGCCATCGCTCGCGCGGGCCATCGCCACGTTGGCCAGGCGCACGAGCGGGTGCTGGCGGCTTTCGGCCTGCGAGCAGCGGGCGATGGTGCGGGCGGCCTCCTCGGCCGAGATCACGCCATCGGCCCGCAGCCAGTCCACCAGCCGGCGCCACTCCAGCGGCCCGGTATAGGCAGGGGGCTTCGTCGGGGTGTCGGTGGGGGTGGCGGTGCTCATGGGCGGGCCTCGTTCAAAGGTGAGGAAGGGCGAGCGCAGCGGTGCGGAAGCAGCACCAGCACCCACCACGGCGGAAGGCCGGAGCGGCCCGCGTCATGCGGCCACCGGCTTGAAAACGCGCGCCCACTTGGTGGCCGGCAGGTCCCAGCGGGCCTGCACGGCCTCGGCGCGCGCGAGCAGGTCGGCGCGCTTGGGCCGCGTGGGCGTGCGCTGCGCCAGCACCACGGTGTTGCCTTCGCGCGTGGGCTTGAAGGCCCACAGCGCGTCGGCGCCGAAGGCCTCGGCCATCTTGCCCAGGCTGCGCTCGTAGCTGGAGGCGCGGCCGAACAGGTTGACGGTCATTGCGCCGTCCTCGGACAGCAGCGCCCGGCAGTCGGCATAGAAGGCGGCGCTGTCGAGCACGGGCGCGGCGGCGTCGTGGTCGTACAGGTCCACCTGCAGGGCATCCACCGTGCCCAGCCACATCGGGTCGCGGATCTCCGCGGCGGCATCGCCCAGGATCACGCGCAGCTTGGGGCCGTCGGGCGGCAGCTTGAACCAGGCACGGCACACGGCCAGCACCTGGGGATTGAGCTCGATGGCGGTGGCGCACATGCGCAGCTTCTTGTGGCAGAACTTGGTGAGGGCGCCGGCCCCCAGGCCCAGCTGCATCGCATGGCGCTTGGTGACGCTGGCGGGCTCGACGAAGAGCAGCCAGGCCATCATGCGCTGCACGTATTCCAGTTCGAGCTCGAACGGCTCGGCCACGCGCATGGAGCCCTGGATCCACGGCGTGCCCAGGTGCAGGTGGCGCACCTCGCCATCGTCGGAGACGCTCACCTCGGGCAGGGCTTCGCTGTCGTTTTTCTTGCGGGTCAAATCGTCACACCAATCCATAAGGGGCCAGGGCGGCAGCCCAGGCGTTCAGTTTCTTGTCGAAGCTCCACGAGGCGTTGGCCGGGCTGGTGGAGGGCAGCCGCAGGGACTGCACGCCGCCCTCCAGCAGCGCGGGCGGCAGCCCCAGGTGGGCGCGCACGGCCTTGGCGTGCCGGAAGCTCTCCCCGCCATTGTGGGCGATGGCGGCCAGGCGGGGGCACTGCGCCCGCAGCGCCCGGAAATCGTTCACCACGGCGTTGCGGATGTCGGTGTCCAGGCTGCCCTCGCGCTCGCAGGCGGCGTACACGTCCCACAGGCCCAGGCCCCGGTCCAGCAGCCAGGCGCAGCGCCCGGCGTAGTCGTCACGCCCCGGCAGCACGGGCTGCGGCCACAGCGCCTGCAGGATGCGCCAGAAGTGGTTCTGCGGGTGCCCGTAGTACTGCCCCGCCCGCAGCGAGGCCGCGCCGGGAAAGCTGCCGAGCACCAGCACCACCGTGCGCGCAGAGACGACCGGCGCCAGCCCGACAAGACGCGGGGCGGCCGCCGGCACCGGACCGGAAGGCGGGGGGAACCAGGGCTCAGGCGGATCGGAGGCGGAATCCATGGCGGCCATCATCGGGGGGCATTGGGGAGAAAAAGAGGGGGACGGGGAATCGGCGGGCCCCGCGGTGTCGCGAGACCGGGCCGGGGCGCACGGCGGAGCATCGGTTTACTATCAATATCATAGCAACATGCCCTAGTACTGATTGTTCTGGCGGCCCAAAAAGCTCAGATCGCCAGCAGCGCCCCCAGACGCGGCAGCGCCGCACAGGCGTTGGCCCGCGTGGCCTGTGCCAGCTCCGCCACCGGCATGCCGCGCAGCCCGGCCACCACCTCGGCGATGCGGGGCAGCTCGCCCGGCGCATTGCGCGCGGGCGGTGCGCCGGCGGCCCGCTGGGCGGCGGTCACATAGAGCCAATGCGGGGGAATGTCGGGGGCATCGGTCTCCAGCACCAGCGATTCGAGCGGCAGTTCCGCCGCCAGCCGGCGCAGCTGCAGCGCGCGGTCGAACGTGACCGCCCCGCCGAAGCCGAGCTTGAAGCCCATGGCGATGAACGCCTGGGCCTGCTGCAGGCTGCCGTTGAAGGCATGGGCGATGCCGCCGCGCACCGGCCGCTCGCGCAGGCCCTTGAGCACCTTGTCCGACGAACGCCGCACGTGCAGGATCACCGGCAGGTCGAAGCGCCGGGCCAGCTGCAGCTGCGCCCGGTAAAAGCGCTCCTGCCGCGGGCCGTCCAGCGTGGGCACGAAGTAGTCCAGGCCGATCTCGCCGATGGCGACCAGGCGCGGGTCGGCGTGGTGGGCCTGCAGCGCCCCGGCCAGCGTGTCCACGTCGCCATCGCCCGCGCGGCCGGTGAACAGCGGGTGGATGCCGAGCGCGTAGCTGTCGCCGTGCTGGTGCGCCAGGCGGCGCACGGCGTCCAGGTTGCCCAGCTCCACCGCCGGCAGCACGCAGTGCGCGACACCGGCGCGCGCGGCCTCGGCGCGCACCTGGGCCAGGTGCGCGGGCCCGGCATGCGCCTCGAACTCGTCCAGATGGCAGTGGGTGTCGATCCAGGTGTGCATGCGCGGATGATGCCCGAGGCGGCTGGCCCTGCGGGCGCCATGGCCCGCCCCGATACGCCCTGTCACATGCGCGGCGGGCTTTTCCGTGCTACCGTGAACGCTCCGCCGCCGCCCGCCCGTGGCGCGCCCGCTTCCAGAGGTGTCAGCATGCCCAGGCCACCCCGCTACAGCAGCTCCCGCTCAGACCGCCGCAGCGCCCCCGAGGCGGCA
>NZ_BAAJYT010000132.1:0-10008 GCF_057541515.1 Acidovorax sp. KNOB132 | reverse complement strand
TAGCGCCCCGCCGCGCGCGATCGATCAGCCCACGGGGCCGCGCGAGCGGCGGCGTGCGCGAATGCCAGGCCGCCTACGCCGTGGGGCGCCACTTGGCCGCCGGCATCGCCATCGGCCTGCTGCCCGAGGACGACGACCGCCACGCCAGCGAATGGCTCAGCGTGGCCGTGCCCACCGGCATGGGCGAGATGCGCAACGCCCTCATCGCGCGCAGCAGCCGCTGCCTGGTGGCCGTGGGCGGCGGCATGGGCACGCTGTCGGAGATGGCGCTGGGCCTCAAGTGGGGCAAGCCGGTGTACGTGCTGCACGGCGACATCGCCCTGCCCGGCGCCGTGCCGGCGGTGGACCTGGGCGAGCTGCTGGGCGCGGTGGCCGCCTGCCTGCTGGACTGAAGGCGCCCGGGCGGGCGGTGAAGGGGGCGTTCGCAGCCTTTTCGAACCTTTCAGGCAGCACGCCGGGAGATTGATTGCCCTGTTTGCTATAAAAACAATAGCAAATGCCCTGGCCGGCGAATCCGCAACCGTTTGTGTATCGTGCAGGCATGACGACCGCCACCTCCCCCCACGACCCCGCCCCGGCCGCCTCCGGCATCCACAGCTACGAGCCGCGCCAGGGCCACGGCCTGCCGCACGACCCCTTCAACGCCATCGTGGGGCCGCGCCCCATCGGCTGGATCGCCTCGCGCAGCGCGGCCGGCGTGCTCAACCTGGCGCCCTACAGCTTTTTCAACGCCTTCAACTACACGCCGCCCATCATCGGATTCGCCAGCATCGGCGCCAAGGACACGCTCGCCAACATCCAGGCCACGGGCGAGTTCGTCTGGAACCTGGCCACCCGCCCGCTGGCCGAGGCCATGAACCGGACCTGCGCCGCCGTGCCGCCCGAGGTGGACGAGTTCACGCTCGGCGGCCTCACCCCCGCGGCCTCGCGGATCGTGTCCGTGCCCCGCGTCGCCGAAAGCCCGGTGGCCATGGAATGCCGCCGCACGCAGATCGTGCAGCTCGAGGGCGCGGACGGCGAGAAGGTGCCCACCTGGCTGGTGCTGGGCGAGGTGGTCGCGGTGCACATCGACCGCGCGCTGCTCAAGGACGGGGTGTACGACACGGCCCATGCCGGGCACATCCTGCGCGCGGGCGGCCCGGCGGACTATTTCACGGTGGGGCCGGAGCAGCTGTTCAAGATGCACCGGCCGCGCTGAGCGGGCCTGGGCGGGGCCGGCCAGCGGCTATGCTCCACCAACCCTTTTCCATTCCACTGCAGAGAACCGACACCATGAACCCCACCCGACTGATCGCCATCGTTTTGATCGTGGCCGGCGCCCTGGGCCTGGCCTACGGCGGCTTCAGCTACACGAAGGACACCACCGTGGTGAAGGTCGGTCCGCTGGAGATCTCGGCCAAGGAGAAGGAGACCGTCAACATCCCGCTGTGGGTGGGCATCGGCGCCATCGCCGTCGGCGGCCTGCTGCTGGTGCTGGGCGCGAAGAAGTGATGGGGATGCGCGGCCCGCAGCCGGCCCCTGCGCGGTGCGGGGCGGCTGCGATGGAACGGGACGGCCCGGCATGAGGGCCACCGCGCTGCGCCGCTTCGCCGTGCGCTGCTGGTTCGGCCTGCTGTGCATCGTCCTCGGCCTCGCGCCGGTGCTGCTGCTCTTGCTGTCGTGGCCGCTGCTGCGCCTGCTCGGCTGCGAAGGCAACGAGGGCTCGGGCATGCAATGCGCCGCGGCCCCCGGGCTGTCGGACGCGGCGTATTCGGTGCTCATGATCGGTGCGTGGGGGTCGATGTTCACGCTGCCCTCGGCGCTGATGCTGTACCTGGCCGGGGTGGGGGTGCGCTGGCTGGCGCGCCCGCCGGCGCAGCGGTAAGGCTGGCGCGATACACCGCCGAAAGACGTTTGCCTTCCAGGCCTTTGCCGTGCCCGGGACCGATCAGCGCGTGAAGTCGGCCACCACCTTGCCGATGCGGGGGCCGGTGCGACTGCGTTCGATGGCTGCCGGAATGCCGTTGAAGCCCACGGTATCGCTCAGCTTCGAGATCAGCGAGCCTTGGGCAATTTCCTGCGCGAACTGCGCCAGGAGCACCGCGTCCGCCTGGTTCACGAACCACAGTCCGCGACGGCCGGCAGGGGTGCGTGCGGCGATGTCGGGCGCGGCCGCGCTGACGATGGCGCCGCCTTCGGCCAGCACGGCCCACGAGCGATTGAGCGCCTCGCCGCCAACGTAGTCCAGCACCAGGCCGATGCCCTGCGCCACCGACTCGAAACGCTCGCTTCGGTGGTCGATGACGTGGTCCGCGCCCAGGCTTCGGACATGGTCGAGGTGCGCTGCGGAGGCCGTGGCGAAGACCTCGGCGCCGGCCCGCTTGGCGTACTGCACGGCATAGCCGCCCAGCCCTCCCGCAGCACCGTGGATCAGGATGCGCTGGCCTGCCGCGATGGGTCCCGCCTGGTGCAGGCTCTGCCAGGCCGCGACGGCCGCCACGGGAATGCCGGCGGCCTGCACATCGTCCAGCCCCGCAGGCGTGTGCACCAGGTTCGCCTCGGCCACGGGCACGAATTCCGTGTACGCGCCGAGCCGGCCCAGCGGGCCCATGACGCGGTCGCCGACCCGAAAGCGCGAGGCCCCCGGCCCGACGGCCTCGACGGTGCCGGCCAATTCGATGCCGAGCACGGCGGGCAGGGGAATCGGGAAAGCCTTCTGGACCAGGCCTTCGCGGACTTTCCAGTCGATGCCGTTCACGCCGGCCGCGCGAACCCGGACCAGCACCTGGCCGTCGCCGGCGGAGGGCTTCGGGATCTCGCCGATCTCGGCGGCCGACGCGCCGCCGTAGGCGCGGATCAGGACCGCGCGTTGGGTCGTGGTCATGGGAGGTTCTCCTGTCCAGGTGTCGATGGCGGGGCGCGCCGTTTCAGGCGGCTGCACCGGCCAGGCCCGGGTAATCGGTGTAGCCCTTGGCACCACCGCCGTAGTAGGTGTTGTGGTCCGGGGCATTCATCGGGGCGTGGGTTTTCAGGCGCTCGACGAAGTCGGGGTTGGCCAGCACCATCTGTCCGTAGGCCTCCAGATCGGCCAGGCCCGACGCCAGGTCGGTGCCGATCTGCTCGCGTGCACGCCCCGGGCGGTTCACGATGAGCGTGCCGCGCCAGAGCTTGCGAATGTCCGCCACCAGGGCTTCGTCGCCCACGTGCATCACATGCACATAAGCCAGGCCCAGCCGGGAGAGTTCGGCGCTCAGGTAGCGGTACAGGGCCGGCCCTTCGGGCCCCTCATCGATGCCCCCCAGCTGGGCGCCGGGCGACAGGCGAATGGCGGTACGGTCCGCACCGATTTCCTCGGCGATCGCGGTGGCCACTTCGATGGCGAAACGGGCGCGGTTCTCGATCGATCCGCCGTACTGGTCGGTGCGGGTGTTGGCGCTCGGGGCGAAGAACTGCTGGACCAGATAGCCATTCGCGCCGTGGATTTCGACGCCGTCGGCACCCGCTTCGATCGCCCGCCGGGCGGCCCGGCGAAAGTCCGCCACGGTGTGTTGGATCTCCTCGGTGGTCAGCGCGCGCGGCTCGGGGATGGGCTGCATGCCCGTCATCGTGAACATCGGCGCGCCGGGCGCGATCGCCGAAGGGGCCACGGCCTGCCGGTGGTGGGGCGTGTTGTCGGGGTGTGACATGCGGCCCACGTGCATGAGCTGGATGAACAGGCGCGCGCCCTTGGCGTGCACGGCGCCAGTGATGGCCTGCCAGCCGGCCACATGGGCATCGGTGTAGATGCCGGGGGTGGTGAGGTAGCCCTGGCCGTCGTCGGAAGGCTGCGTGCCTTCGGAGACGATCAGCCCGACATCGGCGCGCTGCGCGTAGTAGGTGGCCGCGAGGGCCGTGGGCGTGCCGTCGGGCGCGGCACGGGAACGCGTCATCGGCGCCATCACGAGGCGGTTCGAGAGGGTGTAGCGGCCGACGGTGGCAGGGCTGAAAAGGGCGGTCATGGGTTTCTCCGGTTGCGACGCTGCATCTTCGATTAACCTACCCATGAGATAAAGATGGTTTGGTGGGAATGATTGATCCAATATTGACGCAATGGCCCTCGAATACCTGAACGACATGGCGCTTTTCGTGGAGGTGGTGAAAGCCAAGAGCTTTCGCGCGGCCGGCGATGCGACGGGCGTGCCCAACTCGACCTTGTCGCGCCGGATCGGCGCGCTGGAGACATCGATCGGTCTGCGCCTGCTGCACCGCACGACCCGCAGGATCGAGCTGACCGAAGCGGGACAGATCTACTACGAGCGCTGCCGGCGCATCGTCGAGGAGGCGCGGATCGCGCACGAGCAGCTGGGCGACCTGCTGGCCCAGCCCAGCGGGGTGCTGCGTGCCTCGCTGCCGGTGGACTTTGCGACCATCTATGTGGCGCCGCTGATCGCGGAGTTCGCCCGCCGCTATCCGGGCATCGCCTTCGATCTGGACCTCAGCCCGCGCCGGGTGGACCTGGTGGCCGAGCCCTTCGATGTGGCCATCCGCATGGGCGAGCAACCGGACTCGACGCTGGTCGCGCGCCAGCTGGCCCGCCTGACCACCCACCTGTATGCATCACCCCGCTACCTGCAGACAGCGGGCGAGCCCGCAGACCCCGCCGCCCTGTCACAGCATGTGTGCATCGGCTCTCCGAAGCTCGGCCCATGGGTACTGAACGCCAACGAGGGAGGGGCCACCGTGGAAGTCGCTATCGGCCAGCGCTTCAAGGTCAACAGCGTGGGGATGTGCCGCAGCCTGGCCGTGCTGGACCAGGGCATCGCGCTGCTGGCGGAAGGCGTCGTCGCGGACCACGTGGCCGAGGGACGCCTGCGCCGCATCCTGCCCGGCTGGTACGGAACGCCCGTCCCGGTCTACGCCTTGACCGAAACGCGGCTCCTGCCGGCGAAAACGCTGCGTTTCATCGAGTTCCTGCAGGAGCGCCTGGCCACCGGTGCGTGAAGCCGGCCGCAAGGTGCACGGCCCGGCCGCCCCGGCCGCCCCGGCCGCCGCATTCGCGCCATTCAGCCCCCGGACGGCCCCTGGTGGAACACCAGGTCCTGCACCGGCTGGCCGCCCACCAGGTGGCTTTCGATGATGCGGTCCATGTTGGCGGGCGTGACGTCGTAGTACCAGGTGCCGTCGGGCTGCACGCACATCACCGGCCCGCCCTTGCAGGCGGCGAAGCAGCTCACGCGGCTGCGCTTGACGCGCAGCTCGCCATCGTTCAGGCCCGCGGCCTTGAATTTGTCGCCCAGGCTGTCGAACAGGGCCTGCGCCTGGCCGTCTTCGGCGCAGCGCGGGCCGGTGCAGATGAGGATGTGGCGGCGGTAGGCACCGATCTTCGGCCGGATGGCCACGCGCACCCCTTCGGGCGCTGCGGTCGTGGCGGTGGCGGTGGTGGGGTCTTGCTGGCTCATGCCTCTTCCTCGGTGGTGGCGACGGCCTCGGCCGCCAGGGGCTGGGCCAGGGTGTCGCGAATGTAATCGGCCGGCAGGCGGTGGCGCCGGGCCAGGGCCTCGATGCTCTCGCCGGCCGCGTGGTCGAGCTGCAGATTCTCCAGCCAGCCGTTGAGGCCGGTGGAGAGCGACCGGCCCGGCCGCTCGCCGGCCCGCGTGGCGCCGCCGCCCTCCACGTCGTACTTGTTGGCGTAGCCGCGCGGCGTGACCATGAGACCGTGCTGCACGATGGTGTTGCTGTTGCCGATCAGCACCGTGCTGAGCATGCCGATGTCGGCATCGCACATGGTGGCCAGCGTGGCGAACTCGATGCGCTCGCGGCGGCGGTAGGCGCTCTTGACGATGGCCACCGGCGTGTCCGGACTGCGGTGGCGCAGAAAGAGGCGCTGGGCCTCCTCGATCTGCCGCGTGCGCCGGCCGCTCTTGGGGTTGTAGAGCGCGACCACGAAGTCGGCCAGGGCGGCGGCGTCGAGCCGGCGCGCGATGGTGGGCCAGGGCGTGAGCAGATCGGACAGCGAGATGGCGCAGAAGTCGTGCGTGAGCGGCGCGCCCACGCGGGCGGCGCAGCTGTTGATGGCCGAGGCGCCGGGCACGATCTCGACCTCGATGCCGCCGGGCTCGACCACGCCGTTCTCGTCGAAGGCGGGCGGCGTCCAGCCGGCCTGGAACAGCACCTCGAACGTGGGGCCGGCCATGCCGTACACGCCCGCATCGCCCGAGGAGATCAGCGCCACCTTCTTGCCCTCGCGGGCGCGGGCCAGCGATTCGATGGCGCGGTCCAGCTCCTCGGTCATGGACTTGCGGATGATCTCCTTGCCCTCGATGAGATCGGCCACCAGCTTGATGTAGGTGACGTAGCCGATGATGGTGTCGGCCTCGGCGATGGCGGCACGCGCGCGCGCCGTCATGTGGTCGGTGCTGCCGGGGCCGATGCCCACGAGCATGATCTTTCCTGCGGACATGGTCGCGGGGCCCCTCACGCAGCGGCCGCCGGGGCGGGGGGACGCGACGCGCTGCAGCGTGCGCTCGTCGATGCAGGCGACCAGCCAGCGGCGGCCGCGCAGGCGGACGGCGCCCAGCGTGATGCCGATGGTGAGCAGCGGCTCCACCGCCACGAGGCTCAGGTACGACGCGGCGAACAGCGCCCAGTCGGCCACGGGCGCCGCGTCGCTGCTGATGGACAGCCAGAAGCCCACCATGAGCGTCACGCCGGCGTAGTACATGGCATCGAGCTTGAGCACGTTGGCCACGCTGATGCGCTGCATGCGCTTTCCCAGGCCGTGGTGCACGGCCACCAGCGGCACGGCCAGGCTCAGGAAGTTGATGGCCAGGTGCGCCAGGTCCTGCGGCTCGAACACGAGGGCCTGGGCGAGCAGCCCCAGCCCGAAGCCGAACAGCGTGGGAATGAAGCCGAACAGCAGGTAGATGGGCATGGCGCCCACGAAATGCAGCTCCGACGGCCCCACGGGCATGTGCCAGACCTGCATGAGCACGCTGAAGAAGAAGGCCGCCAGCACCGTGCGCAGCCAGGCGGTGGGGCTTTTGAGCAGGGGCAGCGCGTGCGCGCCCAGCAGCGCCGTGGCGGCGACGGAGGCAAAGGCGATCTTGTCCTGCGAAAGGATGCCGATTTCGATGTGCATGGTGTGGGCCTTTTGGGGTGAAGAAGGGGAAAGATCGGAACGAAGGGATCAGCCGGCCGCGTGCGCCATGCGCGCGATCGACACGGTGGCGTTGCGGCCGTCTTCGCCGCGCAGCCGGTGCTTTTCCACCAGCAGGGCGGATGCATCGTGCGCGGCGCCGGCCGCCAGCAGCGCCGCGGCCTCGCTGACCGACGGGGTGCCCATGTAGCGCAGCACCGTGGCCGAAGGATTGGGCACGGGCACCGCCGCCAGTTGCGCGGCGGTGTACCACTGCAGCGGCCAGCCGTGGCGCGCCGCCAATGCGAGAAAGGCGGCCTCGTCGGCCTTGGCGGCGATGCTGGCGGCGGCAGCCACGTGGCGCAGGTCGGCGGGCACCTGCGCCAGGGCTTGCAGCAGGCAGGCCTGAACGGTGGCCTCGGGCGTGCCGCGGTCGCAGCCCAGGCCGATGGCCAGCCGCAGCCCACCGGTGCCGGACGCCGCCGTCATGCCGCAGCGCCCTCCAGCGGCGGGCGGTAGACCACCAGGCGCTCTTGCAGGGCCTGCCACTGCTCGGGCGGCACCGGCGCATGGGTGACCCACAGCACGGCCCGGTAGTGCGCCAGGTCGACATCGTCCAGGCGGTCGAAGCAGGCGATGTTGGCGGGCAGCGGCGTGGGGCGGTTCCACCAGTCGCGGCGGCCGGCCTCCTGCACCACGGCGATGGGCTCGCCGTTGACGACGTGGGCCGACACGCGCGTGATGTTGATCTTGGGCGCCTCCACGCGCCAGCCCAGGTGGCGCCCGAGGATGTCCACGGGAATGGTCTTGCCCACGTCCGACGCGGTGGTGAGCACGGGCGTGGCGCCGATCAGCGCGGCGATGCGCTCGCTCCAGTCGTTGGCGCCGCCCACATGGCCCGACAGCACGGGGATCACGAACTGGCCCGCGTCGTCCACCACCGTCACGCCGGGGTCCTCGTCCTTGGATTTCAGCACCGGCGCGATGAGCCGCACCACGGCGCCGAGCGAGACGAAGAACACCAGCTGGTCGTAGGCGGCGAAGAGCGGCGCGATCTCGTCGCGCAGCGCGCCTTCGTAGGCCCGCACGGTGTTGGGCAGGCCCTCGAACGCGCTGGCGAACTTGGCCGCGGTGCACACATGGGCCTGCGGCACGTCGCGGGCCAGCTGCGCGGCCTGCGCGGCGCCGTGGCGGGTGATGGCGACGAGGCACACGCGCACTGCCTCCAGCGGCTGCGCGGGCGCGGAGAGCACCACGGCGGGGATGGCGGGGGAAGTCATTCGTCTGTCTCCATTTCGGCAAGTGGAAGGCCCAGGGCGCCGGTGAGCGGCGCAGTGGGCGAAGTTTTCTTGAGGCAGCCCTTGATGCGCTCGCCGCGGATGCGGTGCGGGTTCTTGACCACCATGAGCGAGAGGTAGCTGACCTTGGTGCCGCGCAGGGCCGGCAGATCCGGGCCGTTCACGCAGCGCTCGTCGGGCGCGCCCACGCGCTCGATGAACTGCGTGTGCGGCAGCAGCCCGCGCCGCACGAGCCAGTCGATGAGCTCGTCCATGAGCGGCTTGACCTTCATGAGCACCAGGGTGTCGAAGTCGGGCAGCAGGCGGTCCACCGCGCCCACGCCGTAGGCGGCGGGCACGATGGCGACGGTGTCGTCCTGCTCGGCCAGCGGCATGCCGCGCGCGGCGCAGGCGGCGGTGAAGGCATTCACGCCCGCGATCACCGGCACCTCGATGCGCGCATCCAGCGCCCGCACGGTGCGCGCCAGGTGGCCGAAGGTGGCATAGGTGCTGGCATCGCCCTCCACCAGGAACAGCACGTCCTGCCCAGCCTGCAGCCAGGGCAGCACGGAGGCGGCGGCGCGCGCCCAGGCGCGGGCGAGCTTGTCGCCGTCGTGCGTCATGGGGAACAGCAGCGTCTGGTGCGTGGCGGGCGGCGCCAATCCTGCGCGCTGCACGATGTCGAAGGCGTAGCTGGGCGTCTTGGTGCTGCGGGCCGGGTAGGTCCACACGGCATCGCTGCGCTGCAGCTGCGCCCAGGCCGCGCGGGTGATGAGGCCAGGGTCGCCAGGGCCGAGCGACACGCCGATGAGGCGGCCCAGGGCGGCGCTGGACGGGGTCGTATCGGTCATGTGCTCTCCTCCACCACCGACGCTGCCGGGGCCTGTGTGCCCACGGCCTGCGCGCAGACGATCCACACCGGGTTCTCGGCGGCCATGCGGTGCATGTGCAGGATGGGCTTGCTGCGCGCGGCCTGCAGCTGCAGCACGTCCCACGCGGCACCCGCGGCCTGCAGGGCCTGCGTGGCGGCGGCCAGGTTCTCCAGCGTGACGAAGTTCATCACCAGCCAGCCGCCCGGGCGCAGGCGTTTCAGGCACAGCGCGATCAGCTCGGCCAGCTCGCCGCCCGAGCCACCGATGAAGACGGCGTCCGGGTCGGGCCACGCATCCAGCCCATCGGGCGCCTTGCCATGCACCAGCGTGTGGTTGGACACGCCGAAGGCCTGCACGTTCTGCCGCGCGATGGCCGCATCGGCCTCGTTCTTCTCGATGGCCCACACATGGCCCTGGGGGCACAGGCGCGCGGCTTCCAGCCCCACCGAGCCGCTGCCCGCGCCGATGTCCCACACCCGGCTGTCGGCGCGCAGCTGCATGCGCGCCAGCGACACGGCACGCACCTCCTGCTTGGTGATGAGGCCCTTGTCCGGTTGGCGCTGGTGGTAGGCCGCATCGGGCAGGCCGAAGCGCACCGGCGCGGGCCGCTGGCGCGTGCGCACCAGCAGCACCACGTTGGGGTCGGCGAAGGCCTGCTGCGCCGCATCGGCCGGCGCCAGGTCGGCGCACACGCGCTCGTCGGCCGTGCACAGGCGCTCGGCCACGCTGAGCTGGAAGTCGTCCTGCAGGCCCTCGGCCACCAGCA
>NZ_BAAJYT010000131.1:0-10100 GCF_057541515.1 Acidovorax sp. KNOB132 | reverse complement strand
GCGGTAGCGAAAGCCGTCGCCCGTGCCGGCATGGCCGTCGTGCAGCTCATCGGGGTGCAGCACGATGCTCTGCCCCGGCAGGCTGTGGCGGCCCGCGCGCTGGTAGCGAAAGCTCTGCACGCCCGCCAGCGTGCGGCCGAGGGCATACGTGTCGTGCCGGTGCGGCGCATACCCGTGGCCCTGGAAGTACGCCTCGATGCAGGGCATACGGTCCGCGTCGCCCGCCTGCACCACCCAATCCCGGCGCGTGGGCAGCCCGTTGGCGGTCATGGCGCTGGCATTGCCGATGGCACCGCCGCCGGGCCCCGGTATTCCACCGCGATGAACTGCGTGGCCTGCGCGGGGTTGAAGTTGTCGTCGCTCACGAACACGATCACCCGCCCGCCCCCGGCCAGCGGCGGGCCCCAGGCCATGCCCTCCAGGTTGTCCAGCGGGCCCGCGCTCAGGTGGTCCAGGTCGGCCACCAGCGTCTTCGGCACGGCGGTGTGGTTGCCGTGCGCGCCCTGGGTATCCAGCGCGTCCAGCGCGAGCGTGTCACTGCCCGCGCGCGTGTCGATGCGGTACAGCCGCGCGGAAAAGCCCGCCCCCGCGCTGTAGCTGCGCTCCAGCACCAGCAGGTGGTGCGGCCCGTCCGCGAGCACCTCGCTCACCCCGTTCAACTGCGGGCCCCACGGGATGCGCCGGGCGTGCGGCACCGCGTCCGGCACATAGGCGATCTGCCGCAATGGCCGGCCGGTCGCCACGTCCATCGCCGTGATGCGCAGCGGCCCGCCCGGGGCCTCGGGCGTGGGGCGCGGGCCGTCCTGGATCCACGCGGTTTCCATCGCCAGCCAGGCCGTGCGGCCGTCCGGCGACAGCGCCAGACCTTCCAGCGTGGCATTGGCGCGGGGCCCGCGCCGAAAGTCGGGCACACGCCCGAACGCCGCCGGCAAGGGCAGATCGCGCACCCACGCGCCATCGGCCCGGTGTTCGCGCCACTGCGGGCCGAAGCCACGCGCGAAGTCGCCCTCGCTGGTCCACAGGAACGCCTGCCCGCCCGGCAGCCAGCGCACCGCTTCGGCATCGGGCACGTCCACATCGAGCGCGGCGTGCCGCGGCGCAGGGTAGGGCGCGCCACTGGCCTGGCGCAGCGGTGCGGTGCCGGTGATCGCGGGGGTCTCCAAGTGCGTGGCGGTGTAGCGCAGCGTCGCGGTGTAGATGCGCGCCGGCTGCAGGGCCGAGCGGTCGTCGCTGATGAGCAGCCAGCGGTCCTGCACCGGGTCGTAGTCGATGCCCGAGATGCCGCCGAAGGTCGTGCCCAGCACCTCGGTGCCGGGGGCGATGGCGGCGGTGCCGATCAGGCGCAGCGCGGCCGGCGCGGTGGCTTCCGGCTCAAGGCCCTGCCGCGCGCCCGTGCAGGCCACCACCAGCACGGCCGATCCCGCAAGGCCGGCAACCCACCCTCCCCAAGGGCGTTTTCTCGAAGGCTTCCGGCGGGTGTCTGGCATGGCGCGCAGTGTAGGTGCGCCGGGGGGCAGGCCCGGCTGCGAGCCCATTCATCGCAGGCACTTGCCGGCAAAAAAGGGCGCCAAAAAACCACCATTTAAAACAGAACATGATGGTACAGTTATGGCCGGTGTCTGGCTTTGGCTGGGCCCCAGCGAGCCTTTTCCTCCATCCCACAACCGACCCATTGGCCATGAACACCTCCCTCAAAACCTTGTCTCTCCTGTCCACCCTGCTGGCCGCCGCCGCGCTGTTGTCCGCGTGCGGCGGGGGCAGCGATTCCCTGGACGAACGCGCGGCGTCGCTCACCGTGACCAATGCCTCGGTCAGCGGTCTGGACGGCTCGTACGGCAACGGAAACATCAACGCCAGCGAGGTCACCAAAATTGCCGCCACCGGCACGGCCCCCGAGCTGTGCAGCTTCACCTTCGACGGCGCCGACCGGGTGGGTGGCGACGGCACCGCCTCCGGCACGGTGCGCTACGCCACCAACGCCGACTCGCTCTACCGGCTGGTCCTGAACGTGCGCGGCCGCGAGTTCGCAACCGCCAGCGGCGACGGCGACGACACCGACGTGCACCACAGCCGCGACTACCTCGAGATCGTCAACAAGCGGCTGACGGCCACGGACGGCACGGGGGACACGCTGCGCGTGACCGGGCTGCTCACCCTGCGTGGAAATCGGCCGGCGGGGTGCTGAGCGGATGCGGCGGTCGCTCGCCCGCAGGTGTGTTCCTTGGCTATCTGGAAGCGCCGGGAGTGGTGGCCGAGCGGGCCTGCTCCTTGACCCATTCAATGGTCTGGCTTTTGACGCACCACTGCGTGTCGAGCACCCAGTCGTTGGACCACTTGTTGGGGTTGCCCTGCAGGATGTTGCAGGGGGAGTAGCCCAGGCTGGGCATGAAGAAATGCTGGGCGATGCCCGTGATGGGAACCAGCCACATGCCAACGAATCCGCCCAGCATCACGATGATCATGGCTTGTTCGACCGGCTTGACGATGCGTTCATTCAAGGGAATGGCGCGCATGCCGCCAACGATCACCAACAGAATGAACATGCCCGCGCCGAACGGGGCCACCAACGTGCCAGGCGTGATTTGCACGGCTGGTGCGCGGTAGGCGATATCTACGATGGTCGGCACCATGATTTCTGTGGTCATCCAGAGCATGCCTGCTATGGCTCCACAAAACGGAAGCGTGCCCCAGAACATTGCTTTTCTGACTTTTTTGAGATTTACCATTTTTAGTTGGGGGTAAGCGCGTCGCTACGACGCTTAACTGCGTTTCTGCGTCGAGCATGAATCGAACCCAGCGCAATCAATACGCCGGCATATTGCTATTGAATTAATAGCAATCAGAGTGCGGCGCTATAGCGGTCGCTATGGAGTGCTGTGAGAGACGGCCGAACTCGCCTGCTCGTTCACCCACTCCAGGCTCTTGCCTTTGACGCACCAAGCAGGGTCGCGCACCCAGTCGGAGAACCAAAGAGTGGGGTTGCCCTGCAATTCTGAACATGAGGCGTACCCCAGGCTGGGCATGAAAAACCGTTGGGCGATAGACGTCACTGGGATCAGCACCATCACGATCAAGCTGATCACCACAATGACTGCCAGCAAGTATTCAAATCGCTTGCTGACGCGCTCATCGCAGGGGATCGCGCGCATGGCGCTCAAGACGATCGACATGATGCAGACCAATGAACAAAATGGTGCCAACTGGGCTGCTGGGTAAATCCTGACCACTGGAGCCAGCGCATGAATGCCCTGCAAGACCGGCACGATTCCCCGAATGGCCCCCCAAGCGCAACCTATCGCCATTAACAAGAAAAGCGGCGTGCTCCAAAGCATGGTTTTACGGAGTGTTTTAGGGTCCTGCATAGGCTTAGTCGTCTTGGTGTCGATGATCAGTATTTCAGGCAGCTGATACGGCAAAGCCAGCTTTTCATGCCTTGGTCAATGGTTCTGCCCATTTCGACTTTCTTCTGTTCCATAGCGTTTCTCAGGTCGTCGTGCCAAGACTGCGCGGTAGTGTCAATGTAGTAAAACCCCTGGGCAGTCTGCTCCGGCAGCATTTTTAGGGCGGCGATTACTTTGCTCTTGATGCCGTATTGGCTATCTACGAGGTTCAACAGATACCCTCCGCCGACAGCAATCAATGCCATAACGCCTAGTGGGAGAACAGCAACTGCTGCAGCGCTTGCTAACCCTGAAGCCAAAGCGTAGGCCACCAGCCCAGCGAGTCCTCCCTTCACCGCTTCCACGCCAATCCCGCCTACCAGGTCATACATGGTCTTCTCATCGTTGAACATGAAGTCCATCACCTCCAAGCCCGTGGAAACAACTACGCCCAGCATGAAGCCGCCTTTGGCAATGCCTTGCAGGCTCTTTATTCCAAGACCCAACTGCAGCATCTTGGGATTCGTCGCCAAGTAGCGCGTGCCCTGAAGCGCACTGCTGCGCCGCGCCGAATAGCCTTTGATGATGATGTACGTGCCTGTCGCGGTGGTCTTGATATAGCTGCCGATGCCGGCCATGCCGATGGCGTTTAGCGTCTTGGTGATAGCCAGCACGTCATTGGCCCCCTGCGCTACGGGCCCGACCCACGGCTCGCTGGCATTCGGGCTGAATTCCTTCTGCCAATACTGCCCGAACGTGGACTGCGACAGCATCTTGCGCAGGTTGAATTCCAGGGCGGCATTGCGCTTGGCCTTGTCCTGCAGGATGCTCATGTACTGGCCCTGGGTCAGCACCAGCACGTCCACCTGGTTCCTGTCCATGGACTGGGCCAGGGTCTGTCCGTAGCCGACGTTGAAGAACGTGGCCGCGAGTTCTGCGCTCATTCAATCCCCCCTTCGAGATCGCGTTTTTTATTGGGGGCGAATGCTAATCGGAAAAAGCGAAATCGTGACTTTCGGGCAATTGAATTGATTAACCAATTGTTAATAAATCGGCGATGCTGCGCGGCGAGGGGGCTGGAGTCGGCAGGCAGGCCGCGACCCCGGCAGCCCAGCCCGCGAGGGTCCTACAGCAGCCCGGATTCGGCCATCGACAGCGCGTTGCCGGGCGCCACGATCACGTGGTCGAGCACGCGCACGTCCACCAGCGCCAGGGCGTTCGTGAGGGTCTTGGTGAGGTTTTCATCCGCGCGGCTGGGCTCCACGCTGCCGCTGGGGTGGTTGTGGGCCAGCACCACGGCAGCGGCGTGGTGGTGCAGGGCGCGTGTGACGACCTCGCGGGGGTACACACTGGCATGGGTGAGCGTGCCGCGGAACATTTCGTCCAGGGCGATCATGCGGTTCTGGGCGTCCAGGAACATCACGGCAAAGACTTCGTAGCCTCGGCCGGCCAAGTGCAACTGCAGATAGTGCTTGACCTCTGTCGGCGAGCCGAATGTTTCGCGTTCAGGCAATTGCTCGCTCAACACACGGCGGGCCAGTTCCAGAACGGCCACAAGGACGGTGCGCTTTGCAGGGCCCAACCCCTTGATGCGCTTCAAGTCATCCACGCTGGCATGCAGCAGGCCACTGATGCTTCCAAAGCCTCCGGTGGGTTTGCCCGTTGCCGAATCCACGGTGGTCGGCGCCAGCAGTTCGCACGCCATCTCCATCACCCCTTTGCCGGCGATGCCCGTGCGCAGCAAGATCGCCAGCAGTTCCGCATCCGACAGCGCGGCAGGGCCCCGCTGCAGCAGCCGTTCACGGGGCCGGGCGTCGGCAGGCATGGTTTTCATGAGCATGGTGCGGCAGGTCCGGTAAGGGCGGCGGCATGGCCGCGCGCGGGGCAGGGAATGGGCGGGTTTCTACAATGGCGGCCAGTTTATCGGGACTCTCATGACCACCCTCGCCCCCACCTCCCTCGTTGCCTCTCCCGCCGCCGCTCCCACCGTGCAGGCCGGTTCCTTCCTGACCCTGCACTACCGTCTGGCCGGCCCGGCGGGCGACGTGATCAACACCTTCGGCGACAAGCCGGCCACCCTGTCGCTGGGCGCGGGCGAGTTGTCCCCCGCCATGGAGCAGTGCCTGATCGGCCTGCCCGAGGGCACCCGCACCACGTTCACCCTGCCCGCGGGCGAGGCCTTCGGCGACCGCAACCCCGACATGCAGCAGTGGGTGGCGCGCAAGCTGCTGGCCGAGCTGGGCGATCCCGACGAGCACTACACGGTGGGCGACGTGGTGCAGTTCCCCACGCCGGACGGTCTGGGCAGCTACGCGGGCGTGGTGCTGGCGGTGCGCGAGGACGGCGCGGTGCGCTTCGACTTCAACCACCCGCTGGCGGGGCAGCCGGTCACCTTCGAGGTGCAGCTCATCGGGGTGCTCTGACGCCATGCAAAAACCCCAGGAAATCGTTCTGGCCGAGCCGCGCGGCTTTTGCGCGGGTGTGGATCGCGCGATCGAGATCGTCGAGCGCGCGCTGCAGAAGTTCGGCGCGCCCATCTACGTGCGCCACGAGATCGTGCACAACACCTACGTGGTGAACGACCTCAAGGCCAAGGGCGCGATCTTCATCGAGGACCTGGCCGATGTGCCGCCGGGCTCCACGCTGGTGTTCTCGGCCCACGGCGTGAGCAAGGCGGTGCAGACCGAGGCGGCCGAGCGCGGCTTCAGCGTGTTCGATGCGACCTGCCCGCTGGTGACCAAGGTGCACGTGGAGGTCGCCAAGCTGGCCAAGGAGGGCTACGAGTTCATCATGATCGGCCACAAGGGCCATCCCGAGGTGGAGGGCACCATGGGCCAGCTGGACCATGGCATCCACCTGGTGGAGGACGTGCAGGACGTGGCCCGCGTGCAGCCCGGGCAGACGGCCAAGCTGGCGGTGGTGACGCAGACCACGCTGTCGGTGGACGACGCGGCCGAGATCAGCGCGGCGGTGCGCGCGCGGTTCCCGAGCGTGCGCGAGCCCAAGCAGCAGGACATCTGCTACGCCACGCAGAACCGGCAGGACGCGATCAAGGTGCTGAGCCCGCAGGTGGACCTGGTGATCGTGGTGGGCAGCCCCACCAGCTCCAACAGCAACCGGCTGCGCGAGCTGGCGGCGCGCCTGGGCACGCGGGCCTACATGGTGGACAGCGCCGAGGAGCTGCGCGCCGAATGGTTCGAGGGCGTGGCCCGCGTGGGGCTGACGGCCGGCGCCTCGGCCCCCGAGATCCTGGTGCGCCAGGTGATCGACCGCATCAAGGCGCTGGGCGCCGTGTCGGTGCGCAAGATGGACGGCATCGAGGAGACGGTGAAATTCCCGCTGCCCAAGGGCCTGCGCATCGATGCGGCCACGGGGCTGGCGATCACCGAGCGCACGCCGGAGACGGGCCCCGCAGGGCATTGAAATCGATTGGTCATCGGTTTGCTATTAATTTAATAGCTATATGCCCTAGTACTTATTGTGCTGGAGGGCATTTCGATGCTTGGTCTCTGGCGCCTGCCACAGGCCCTGTTCCGGCAGGGACAGGGCGCAAATACCACGCTGGTGCCCCAATGTCCCTACGCGGGCGGCCCCTATGACCCCACGGCGGGTGTGACTTCTTACAATTTGCGGTTGATTCACTCTGAGGGAACCCATCCGTTCCCTGTCTATGGAAATAGCAATACTGTTCGCCCTCATCCTGCTCAATGGCCTGTTTGCCATGTCGGAACTGGCGCTGGTCACGGCGCGCAAGACCCGGCTCCAGAAGCTGATCGATGAGGGCGATAGCGGCGCGGTCGCTGCCGTCAAGCTGGGCGAAGACCCGACCCGATTCCTCTCCACCATCCAGATCGGCATCACCTCCATCGGTGTGCTGAACGGTATCGTCGGCGAAGCCGCGCTGGCCCAGCCCCTGGGCGAATGGCTGCGCACGCTGGGGCTGGAGGCCAAATACGCCAGCTACCTGGCCACCGGCCTGGTGGTGATGCTCATCACCTACTTCTCCATCGTCGTGGGCGAACTCGTGCCCAAGCGCCTGGGACAGAGCCATCCCGAAGTCATCGCCCGCCTGGTGGCCCGCCCGATCAACTGGCTGGCCATCGCCACCAAGCCGTTCGTGAAGCTGCTGTCGGTGTCCACGCAGGGCCTTTTGCGCCTGCTGGGCGTGAAGGAGAACAACGCCAGCGCGGTGACCGAGGCCGAGATCCACGCGGTGCTGGCCGAAGGCACGAGCGCCGGCGTGATCGAGTCGCACGAGCATCAGATGGTGCGCAATGTGTTCCGCCTGGACGACCGCCAGATCGGCTCGCTGATGGTGCCGCGCGCCGATGTGGCGGTGCTGGACGTGGAGGACTCGTTCGAAGAGAACCTCAAATGCATCGAGGAGTCGGACCATGCGCGCTTTCCCGTGGTGCGGGGCGGCATGGAAAACGTGCTGGGCGTGCTGAACGCCCGCCAGTGGCTGTCGCGCTCGCTGCGCGAGCAGGCGCGCGACCTGGCCACGCAGCCGCTGCAGACGGCGCTGTACGTGCCCGAGACGATCACCGGCATGGAGCTGTTGGACAACTTCCGCCAGTCCGACCTGCACATGGCGTTCGTGATCGACGAATACGGCGAAGTGCAGGGCATCGTCACGCTGCAAGATTTGATCGAGGCCATCACGGGCGAATTCCACGCCCGCGACCCCGAAACCTCCTGGGCGGTGCAGCGCGAGGACGGCAGCTGGCTGCTGGACGGCCACATCCCCGTGCCCGAACTCAAGGACCGCCTGAACCTGGACGCCGTGCCCGAGGAAGACCGCGGCCGCTACCACACGCTCAGCGGCATGGTGATGCTGCTGACCGGCAAGCTGCCCCGCGTGACCGACACGGTGCAGTGGGAGGGCTGGCAGTTCGAGGTGGTGGACATGGACGGCAAGACCATCGACAAGGTGCTGGCGAGCCCGCTGCCCTCGGTGGAGATCGCCGAGCCCGAGGCGATTTCAGCCGAGTGATCCGCTGAGCGATTCGCCCAGCGAGGGCGCGGCCCATGGCGCCAGCTGCGGGCTGACTCGATCCATCAAGAACCCGCGTGGCTGCCAGGCCCCGCGGGTTTTTTCATGCGCGGTGGCGGTGCTGCGCCGCGGCAGCGGCTGGCGCCGCGGGCCGCTTCAGCTCCAGAGGTCCAGGGGCGGGTCGGCCGCGACGGCGCGAAGGATGTCGGTGCGCGAGATGAAGCCGGTCATGGTGCCGGCCTCGTCGGTCACCGGCAGGCCTGGCAGGCCGGTGTCGAGCAGCACGCCCGCCACGCGGCGCAGTTCGGTGTCGGCGGCCACGGTGGGCACCGGGCTCACCATGATCTCGGAGACGGGCCGGCGCGCCAGATCGATGGCCGCCTTCACGCTGCCGGGCTCGGGCAGCAGATCCAGCGGCGCCATGTCGGCGCGCAGCAGCAGCCCGACCACGTGGCCCGCGGCGTCGACCACGGGCGCCTGGGCGATGCGGTGCTCCGCCAGCGTGGCCCAGGCGTCGTTCACGCGGATGTTGGGCGGCACGGTGAGGGCGCCCACGGTCATCACGTCCTGCACGCGCGACAGCGGCTGGCGGGGCACCTGCGGGCCCTGCTCGGTCTGTGCGTAGGCGCTCACGGCCTCCTGCGCGCGCAGGTTCACCGGGCCGGGGTCGGGGGCCGGCGCGGGGACCGGGGGGAACGGATCCGCCTCGGGGTCAGCGGAGCGGGTGCGCAGTGCCTGGGGCCGCTGCACCCGCCGCACGGGCGCCACCTGCGCCAATTGCTCCGGCCCGCCACGGTACATCTGGCCCGAAGGCCCGAACACATAGAACATCGCCATCTCCTGCCATGCCGCTGCACCGGCGTGCACACCGCCGTGCACGCCGCGATCGGCGGTCCATGGTATCGGCAGATGCTGGGGCCGCGGAAAGCCGGGGCATGGCGGGGGAGGGCGGCGGGCTTCGATGGCTTCACGTGGCGGGTGTGTGGCGAGTGCGTGGCGGGCGCCTGGTGCGCTGCATACACTCGACGGTTTCGTGTGCCGCAAGCCCGTTGCCCGTCGTTCTTCGTGCGGGGCCGTGCGGGCACGGTCTTTCTTTTCGATTCGCCAAAGGCCCCCTCATGATCGATCGCTCCGCCATCTCCACTGCACACCAGCGCCTGGCCGCACAGTCCGGCTTTCTTCGTACCACCCCGCTGCTGCAGTTGAGCGGCAGCGCGCTGGGCGTGGACTGTGCGCAGGTGTGGCTCAAGCTGGAGCATCTGCAGGTGGGCGGCAGCTTCAAGGCCCGGGGCATGCTGTATCGCATGCTGGCCAACCCCGTGCCCGAGAGCGGCGTGATCATCGCCTCGGGCGGCAACGCGGGCATTGCCACGGCGGCCGCGGCGCGCGCGCTGGGCGTGCGCTGCGAGGTGTTCGTGCCCGAGATCTCGCCGGAGGCCAAGCGCGCCCGTCTGCGGGCCCTGGGCGCCGAAGTGGTGGTGACCGGCGCCGCGTATTCCGAAGCGCTGCAGGCCTGCCTTGCGCGCCAGCAGGCCACCGGCGCGCTGCTCAACCATGCGTACGACCAGCCCGAAGTCGTGGCCGGTGCCGGCACGCTGGCGCTGGAGATGGAAAGCCAGGCGGGCGACCGGTTGCCCGACAGTGTGCTGGTGAGTGTGGGCGGCGGCGGGCTGATCGCCGGCGTGGCCGCGTGGTGCGACAGCCGCGCGCACGTGGTGGCGCTGGAG
>NZ_BAAJYT010000130.1:0-10139 GCF_057541515.1 Acidovorax sp. KNOB132 | reverse complement strand
TAGGTCTTCCAGCACCACCACGAACTCGTCGCCGCCATGGCGCGCCCACGGGTGTGCTTTCGGGCCCGGCACGCACGTCGCGCAGCCGGCAGCGCCACCTGGGCGCAGCAGCACTTGTCACCGCGCTCATGGGCCCTGGGTCTGTTCAGGGTCTTGAAGTTGTCCAGGTCCGAGCATCAGCACCGCGCCGCAGGCGCTGGCTGCGGGTGCTAGGCGGCCAGGGCCTGCTGCAGCCACTGGTCGAACTGGGCCAGCGGGTCGGCCAGGGAGGCGTCTTCGCTGAGTTCCGCGCGCTCGTAGCTCTTGCGCAGGTCGGCGATGGAGGAGGAAAGGGGGCTGCTGCTCATCGGGCGATTGTGCCCCGGCGCGCGCTGCAGGTCAGCGCTTGTGGCCGGGCGCCAGCGCCAGCAGCTTGCCCAGCGCCCGGTCGTGGATGCCCAGGCGGCGCAGTTCGTCGTAGGTGGCCTGAGCGTAGTCGCGGGTGGTGCCGTAGATGCCGGTGGCCTGCTCGAAGATGCGGCGGTATTCGTCGTCCGGCAGCACGCCGGCGTGGCTCGGGCTGCGGCGCGACAGCGTGAAGGCGAGGGCGCGCACCGTGCCCTGGGGCGTCTGGCAGGGCAGCCAGCGCGGGTCGTACACCGCCAGGGCCATCTCGCGCTGCCAGAGGTTGACCATGGTCTGGCGGGCGTGCTCGCGGTCCACGCGGAACACCATGCCGCGGCAGCTGCCGCCCGAGAGCATGCCGAACACCAGGCCGGGCCGCTCGGGCGTGCCGCGGTTGATGCGGCTCCACATCTTGAGGGCGCGGTGCCAGCCATGCACGCGGGCGGGGCGCTGCTCGGCGAAGTCGAAATCGGGCCGCCAGATCAGCGAGCCGTAGCCGAAGATCCACAGATCGTCCTGGCCGCCCCATTCGTCCAGGGTGCGCTGGAGCAGGGGGGCGGGGTCGCGCAAGGGGGCGGGCAGCGGCGTCATGACTCTACAATCGCGGGTTGTCTTCAGCCCCCATTATTTACTTTACGGAGTTCTTCCCATGGCCTTCAGCAGTTCCGATGACGACAGCCAGCAACGTTTTGCCCTCGGGTTCCTGTTCGCGTTGATTGCCCTGGTGGTGTCCTCGGTGGTGGGCGTGACGGTGTACAAGCAGCGCAGCCTGGCGCGCGCCCCGGTGGTCGAGCCCGCCGCCGTGGTGGTCGCACCCGCCGGCACGCTGGTGGTGGCCGAGGACGAAGTGGCCCGCGTGGTGGTGGATGGCGGCGTGGTCCGCTTCTACTTCGCGACGGGCCGTGCCGACCTGGCTCCCGGTGCCGCACCGGCCCTGGCCGACGTGTCGCGTGCCGTGGCCGAAGGCCGCTCGGTGGTGGTCTCCGGTTACCACGATGCCACGGGCGACGCCGCCGCCAACGCGCAGCTGGCCAAGGACCGCGCGCTGGCCGTGCGCGACGCGCTCAAGACGGCCGGCGTGCCCGAAGACAAGATCGACCTGCGCAAGCCCGCCGTCACGCAGGCCGGCGGCAGCAACGCCGAAGCCCGCCGCGTCGAGGTCACGCTGGCACCGCTTTGATCCGGGCGTGAGGGGGTGGCCGCCGGCCGCGTCCTCCGATCCCTCGACAGCAAGCCCGGTCCGCCGGGCTTTTTCTTTGGGCGCTCCAATCTCGGCGGAAGGGGCCTCAATGCAGCCACTGCACGATCTGCTGCGGGGTGAGGTTGCTGCCGCACAGCACGGTCGCCAGCTTCTGCGATCGCAGCGCGGGGTGTTCCATCACGGCGGCCACGCCGACGATGCCGGCGGGCTCCACCATCAAGCCGGCCGTCTGGAACACCAGCTGCATCGCGCGCCGGATGGCCGCATCGCTCACCAGCAGCACGTCGTCCACCAGGCCTTGCATGTCGTCCAGCGCCTGCGGCACGGGGCGCCGCACCGCGATGCCATCGGCGATGGTCTGCGTGGCGGGCCGCTCGATCAGCCGGCGCGCCCTCCAGGAGGCGGCCATGGCATCCGCGCCTTCCGCGCAAACGCCGATCACCCGCGTGGCCGGCGCATGGGCTTTCGTCCACAGGCCCATGCCGTTGAGCAGGGCGCCATTGCCCAGCGGCACCAGCAGGGCATCGAAGGCATCGCGCGCCAGCAGTTCGCGGGCGATGGTGCCGGCGCCTTCGCTGATTTGGGTCTCCAGCCCATCCTCGACCAGCAGCGCGCCGGACGACGCGCAAAAGCGCCGGGCCTCTTCCTTGGCGGTGTCGAAGTCTTCGCTGTGCAGGCGCACCTCGGCGCCCATCGCGCGCATCCGCTCGACCTTGAAGGCATTGGCCGTGGTGGCGGTATAGACCACCAGCGGCCAGCCGCGGGCGCGGCACACATAGGCCATGGCCTGCCCCCAGTTGCCGGCCGTGGCGCAGACCAGGGGCCGGCCGGCCAGCGCCGCCGCGTTGTCCTTGAGGAAGAAGTCGGCGCCGCGCCCCTTGAACGAGCGCAGCGGGTTCAGCGTTTCGACCTTGAGCGTCAGGGCGGCGCCCAGCGCCTGGCTGAGCGGCTCGCATTCGTACTGCGGGCTGTGGAGAAACACGGGGTCGATCAGGGAGGCCGCGCGCTCGATGTTGCGCAGCGAGAGGCGGTGGGGGGTGTCGATAATGGTCATGCCCAAAGTATGCAAACCGGTGCGGTGGGCCGGGCCGCGATCGCGCCCCCGCCAGCGCCGCCTCGCCGCGTTGTGGGCGCCTTCCACGCGGCCTTCGTGCAACCCTCCGACGCCATGCCCCTCGACGCCTTCGACCGCCAGATCCTCGACCTCTACCAGCGGGACACCCGCGTGCCCAGCGAGCAGATCGGCGCGCGCGTCGGCCTGTCCGCCGCGGCAGTGCAACGGCGATTGAAGCGCCTGCGCGAGGCGGGCGTCATCCAGGCCGAGACCGCCCAGCTCGATTGCACCCGGCTGGGCCTGGGCATCACGGCCATCGTGCAGGTCGACCTGATCGACGAGTCGGCACGCGCCACGCGGGCCTTCCGCGAGACCGTGGGACAGCGCGGCGAGGTGCAGCAATGCTACGGCGTGGCCGGCAGCGTCGATTACGTGTTGATCGTCATCGTGCCCGACCTGGCGGCGTACGAGGCCTTCTGCGAGGCGTGCCTGCTGCACGACCCCAACGTGCGCAGCTTCACCACGCAGATCGTTCTGGATGCGCACCAGCGCGGCGCACCGCTGGCCATCCCCGCGCTGGATCGGTGATCAGGTGCTGCCGCGTACGATGAGTTCGTAGCCCAGCTCGACGCAGCCCGGCCCGTTGGGCGCGCCGCGCATCAGCCCGAGCAGCATTGCCGCGCCGGCGCGCCCGACCTCGGCGCGCGGCGTGCGCACGGTGGTGAGGGGCGGCACCATCTGGTCGCTGCCCTCCAGGTCGTTGAATCCGGCCACCGCGATCCGCCCGGGCACCGCCACCCCCAGCCGGTTGGCCGCCAGCAGCCCGCCCTGGGCGATGTCGTCGTTGCAAAAGAAGATGGCATCCACCCCGGGCATGCGGCGCACCACCTCTTCGAACAGCCGCGCGCCCAGTGCGACCGACGAGCGCTCCGGGCTGAGCACCTCCAGCGCCGGGTCGTACAGGCCCGCCTCGCGCAGGCAGCGGCGGTAGCCCTCGGCGCGCTGCAGCGTGCGCGGGTCCAGCTGGGCGGCGCAGAAGGCGATGCGGCGGCGGCCCCGGTCCAGCAGGTGGCGGGTGATGGCCGCGCCCGCATCGGTCTGCGAAAAGCCCACGCAGGCGACGTTCGGCGCCGTGCTGGTCTCCATCAGGTGCACGCAGGGCACGCCGCTGCGGGCGATGAGCTGGCGGGCGGTTTCGCTGCGGTCGAACCCGGTGACCAGCAGGCCGGCGGGCCGGTGGGGCAGGTAGGTGCGCAGCAGCAGCTCTTCTTCGGTGGTGTCGTAGTGGGTCACGCCGATGAGCGGGTGAAAGCCCTCGGGGAACAGCGTGCGGTGCACCGCCTCCAGCAGATCGACGAAGAGCGTGTTGGACAGCATGGGCACCAGCACCAGCACCTGGGTGCTTCGCTGGGAGGCGAGGGCGCGCGCCGCCGGATCGGGCACGTAGCCCAGGCGGTCGGCCGAGGCGCGCACACGCTCGGCCAGTTGCGCGTCCACGCTGCGTTCGCCGCGCAGCACGCGCGAGACGGTGATCGGGCTCACGGCGGCATCGCGCGCCACGTCGTCGAGCGTGATGCGGCCGCTGGAGCGGCGGGGGCGGCGGGTGGCGTCGGTCAAGGGTTAATCCGGAGCAGTCTGGGTGGCATTGTTTCCTAAGATAGCGCTATCTTTCACAGGGTAAACAAGCATGCGGCGACCGATGGCGCTGTAGCGTGCGGCAAACCCGGCCCAGCCACCCGCGGTGCGGCGCCATGCCCCACCGCATTTCTTCGAATTCAATGGATAGCGCTATCTCAATGTTTCGCCCGCAGGCCATCGTCGTGATGGGCGTGTCGGGCTGCGGCAAGTCCAGCGTCGGCGAGTCCTGCGCGCAGGCCCTGGGCTGGACGCTGCACGAAGGCGACGCCTACCACGCCCCCGAGAGCATCGCCAAGATGCGGGCCGGCACACCGCTGACCGATGCCGACCGCGCCGGCTGGCTCGGCCGCCTGGCCCGGTTGCTGGACTCCAGCAAAGGCGGGCCGGGCGTGGTGCTGACCTGCTCCGCGCTGCGCCGCAAGTACCGCGACCGCCTGCGCGAGGCGCACCCGGCGCTCGGCTTCGTCTTCCTGAAGCTGGGCTATGACGAAGCGCTGGTGCGCGTGCAGTCGCGGCCCGGCCACTTCTTTTCGCCCGCGTTGGTGGCCGACCAGTTCGCCACGCTGGAATCGCCCGAGGGCGAGCCCGGCGTGCTGACGCTCGATGCCACGCAGCCCATCGCCACGCTGGTGCAGGACGCCGTGGCCTGGGTGCGCGGCCCCGAGGCTTTCACCCCCGAAAAAACAGGCCGCGACACGGCGGCAGGAGACAACGCATGAGCAGTCCGCAGCCGCCGACGAGGGATCTGGCCGCCCCGTCCGCCCCGTCTTCTTCCCCGCACGCGCCACCCCGCCGCAAGCCGGCACTGCAGCGGCTGGCCGAGCTGTTCATGGTGCTGGCGCTCGCCGGCATGGTGGTGGCGGTGTTCGTCAACGTGGTGCTGCGCTATGTGTTCCACACCAGCATCGTGTCGTACGAAGAGGTCTCGCGCCTGCTGTTCGTGTGGCTGGTGGCGGTGGGCTCCATCGTCGCGGCCTTCGAAGGCAAGCACCTGGGCTTCGACATGCTCACCTCGCGCGTGAAGGGCGGGGCGCGCAAGGGCCTGTTCTGGGTGAGCCAGTTGCTCGTGGCGGTGTGCATGGTGCTGCTGCTGAAGGGCTCCTGGGAGCAGGTGGTGGCCGGCATGAGCAGCTACAGCACGGTGCTCGGCTACCCGCTGGCGCTGGCCGCAGCCGCCACGCTGGTGCTGGCGGCCGGCCTGCTGGTGGCCCTGGTGTTCGACCTGCTGCGCGGCGAGCCGCCCACGCCGGCCGGCCCGGCGGGTGACATCGAATAAGGGGCCGGACATGATCGTGACCGCGATTTTTCTGCTGGTGCTCATCGGCGGCATGGTGATCGGCATGCCGATCGCCCACGCGCTGGTGCTGACGGGCGTGGCCCTGATGTGGCACCTGGACTTCTTCGACTCGCAGCTGCTCGCGCAGAACCTGCAGGCCGGCTTCGACAACTTTCCGCTGCTGGCGGTGCCGTTCTTCATCCTGGCGGGCGAGCTGATGAATGCGGGCGGGCTGTCGCGCCGCATCATCGACCTGGCGCGCGCTTTCGTGGGACACATCCGCGGGGGACTGGGCTTCGTGGCCATCGGCGCCGCGGTGCTGCTGGCCTCGATGAGCGGCTCGGCCATCGCCGACACCGCGGCCCTGGCCACCATCCTGCTGCCGATGATGCGCCAGCAGAACTACCCGCCCAGCTACAGCGCGGGCCTGCTGGCATCGGGCGGCATCATCGCGCCGATCATTCCGCCGTCGATGCCGTTCGTGATCTACGGGGTGACGACCAACACCTCCATCAGCAAGCTGTTCCTGGCGGGGGTGTTTCCGGGCCTGATGATGGGCATCTTCCTGATCCTGGCCTGGTGGTGGATCGCCCGCAAGCACCAGCTGCCGTCCATGGAGCGCGTGGAATGGGGTGCGCGCATGAAGGCGCTGGTCAACAGCTTCTGGGCCATGATGATGCCGGTCATCATCCTGGGCGGGCTCAAGGGCGGCATCTTCACGCCGACCGAAGCCGCCGTGGTGGCCGCGGTCTACGCCCTGTTCGTGTCCATGTTCGTGTACCGCGAACTCACCTGGGCCCAGTTGTACGAGGTGTTCCTGGCCGCGGGCAAGACCACCGCCGTGGTGATGTTCCTGTGCGGCGCGGCCACCGTGACGGCTTACATGATCACCCTGGCCGACCTGCCCGCCATGCTGGCGGACAGCTTCTCCGGCGTGATGGGCAATCCCATCGTGTTCATGGCGCTGATGATGCTGTTCCTGCTGGTGGTGGGCACGGCCATGGACCTGACGCCCACCATCCTGATCTTCGGGCCGGTGTGCCTGCCGCTGGCGGTGAAGGCCGGCATCGATCCGGTGTACTTCGGCTTCATGTTCATCTATGTGGGATCCCTCGGCCTCATCACGCCGCCCGTCGGCACGGTGCAGAACGTGGTGGCGGGGGTGGGTGGTCTGCGCATGGAGACCGTCATCAAGGGCACCACGCCGTTCCTGCTGATGTACGTGGTGCTGCTGGTGCTGTTCGTGCTGTTCCCGGTGCTGATCACCGGCCCGCTGCGCTGGCTGCACTGAGCCGCCGCCGGCCCCGATTTCCAATGGTTTCGTTTTCCCTCTTTCTTCAGCGCTTTCAATACAAGGAGACAAGCATGCGTATCCGTTTCGCTCTCGCCGGCCTGGTGGCCGCACTGGTGGCCGCCGGGGCCGCCCAGGCCCAGGACTTCAAGCCGCGCCTGGTGCGCTTCGGCTATGGCCTGGTCGACGATTCCAACCAGGGCCGCGCGGCGCGCCTGTTCGCGCAGGAGGTCGAGAAGGCCTCCGGCGGCAAGATGAAGGTGCGCACCATCGGCAACGCCGCCCTGGGCTCCGACACCCAGATGCAGCAGGCGCTGATCGGCGGCGCGCAGGAGATGATGGTGGGCTCCACCGCCACGCTGGTGGGCATCGTGCCCGAGATGGCCGTGTGGGACACGCCGTTCCTCTTCAACAACGTGAAGGAGGCCGATGCCGTGCTCGACGGCCCGGTCGGCGAAAAGGTCAAGGCCAAGCTGGAGCCCAAGGGCATGGTCGGGCTGGTCTACTGGGAGAACGGCTTTCGCAACCTCACCAACAGCAAGCGCCCCGTCAACAAGCTGGAAGACCTGGGCGACATCAAGCTGCGCGTGATGCAGAACAACGTGTTCCTCGACAGCTTCAAGGCCCTGGGCGCCAATGCCGTGCCGCTGCCGTTCTCGGAACTGTTCACCGCCCTGGAAACGCGCGCGGTCGATGGCCAGGAGAACCCGTTCAACACGGTGGTGTCCAGCAAGTTCTACGAAGTGCAGAAGTACCTCACGGTGACCAACCACGTGTACAGCCCGTGGATCGTCACCGTCAGCAAGAAGTGGTGGGACACCCTCTCCGCCGCCGAAAAGAAGGTGCTGCAGGACGCCGCCGTCAAGAGCCGCGACTTCGAACGCAAGGACACGCGCGAAGAAGCCGCCAAGGCCCTGGCCGACCTCAAGACCAAGGGCATGCAGGTCAACGAACTGCCCGGCTCGGAAGCCAACCGCATGCGCGAAAAGCTCGCCAGCGTGAACACCGGCATCGCCAAATCGGTCGGCCAGGAAACCTGGGACGCGGTGAACGCGGCCGTCAAGCAGGCGCGCGGCGCGCAGTAACCCGGCACGCATGGGCTCGCCCCGCGGCCACGGGCCGGGGCGGGCCGACACATGCCCTTTGCCTACAGACGGAGCGGCCTGCGGGTTTACCATGGGCGCTCCGCCAGCCCGTTGCCAACACCCGCCAGCATGCCCATCCACGATACCGTTGAAGCCGTTACCCGGCGCATCCGCGAGCGCAGCGCGCCCACCCGCGCCGCCTACCTTGCCCAGCTCGAAGCCCATGCACACCGCGACCGCGGCGCAGACCGCCTGGGTTGCGCCAACGTGGCGCACGCCTTCGCCGGCATGCCCGGCAACGACAAGCTGCGCGTGGTGGCCCAGAAGGCACCCAACGTTGGCATCGTCAATGCCTACAACGACATGCTCTCGGCCCACGCGCCGCTGCAGCACTACCCCGATCTGATCAAGGACGAGGTCCGAAAGCACGGCGCCACCGCGCAGGTCGCCGGCGGGGTGCCCGCCATGTGCGACGGCGTCACGCAGGGCACGCCCGGCATGGAGCTGAGCCTGTTCAGCCGCGACGTGATCGCCATGGCCACGGCGGTGTCCCTGAGCCATGACGTGTTCGACGCCGCGCTCATGCTGGCGTGTGCGACAAGATCGTGCCCGGCCTGCTCATCGGCGCGCTGCAGTTCGGCCACCTGCCCACCGTCTTCGTGCCGGCCGGCCCCATGACCTCGGGCCTGTCGAACAACGCCAAGGCCAAGGTGCGCGAGCAGGCCGCGCAAGGCCTGGTGGGCCGCGCCGAACTGCTGGCCGCCGAATCCGCCGCTTACCACAGCGAAGGCACCTGCACGTTCTACGGCACCGCCAACAGCAACCAGATGCTGCTGGAAGCCATGGGCCTGCACGTGCCCGGCACCGCCTTCATCAACCCCGGCCAGGCGCTGCGGCAGGAACTGACCCGCGAGGCCGCGCGCACCGTGCTCGGCCCCGCGTGCCCGCCCATCGGCAAGGTCATCGACGAGCGCGCCATCGTCAACGCCATGTCGGCCTTGCTCGCCACGGGCGGCTCCACCAACCACCTCATCCACTGGGTGGCCGTGGCGCGTGCGGCCGGCATCGTCATCGACTGGGACGACTTCGCCGCGCTGTCGCACGCCGTGCCGCTGCTGGCCCGCGTGTACCCCAACGGCAGCGCCGACGTGAACCAGTTCCAGGCCGCGGGCGGCCCGGGCTACGTGCTGCGCGAACTGCTCGATGCCGGCCTGATGCACGAAGACGTGCTCACCGTGCGACCCGGCGGCATCCGCGAATACACCCGGCTGCCCCATGGCGACGCCGAAGGGCGCCTGGGCTGGACCGACATCGGCGCCAGCGGCGACGACGGCGTGCTGCGCCCAGCCACCGCGCCGTTCAGCGCCACCGGCGGCCTCAAGCTGCTGCAGGGCAACCTGGGGCGCAGCGTGATCAAGGTCTCGGCCGTGCCGGAAGACCGCCACGTGGTCGAGGCGCCCGCCGCCGTGTTCGGCTCGCAGGCCGAACTGCAGGCCGCCTTCCAGGCCGGGCAGCTGGACCGCGACGTGATCTGCGTGGTGCGCTGGCAAGGGCCGCAGGCCAACGGCATGCCCGAGCTGCACAAGCTGACCCCGCCCCTGGCCGTGCTGCAAGGCAAGGGCTACCGCGTGGCGCTGGTGACCGATGGCCGCATGAGCGGCGCATCGGGCAAGGTGCCCGCCGCCATCCACGTCTCGCCCGAAGCCAACGCCGGCGGCGCGCTGGCGCGGGTGCAGGACGGCGACATCATCCGGCTGGACGCCGTGGCGGGCACGCTCGATGTGCTGGTCGATGCCGCCACCTGGCAGGCCCGCACGCCCGCCGTGCTGCCGCCTGCACAGGCCGAAGACAACGCCCACGGCTGGGGCCGTGAACTGTTTGCCGGATTCCGGCGCAACGCGCTCAGCGCAGAAGAGGGAGCCTGCTCGTGGCTGTGAACGACGACGACACCAACCAGCAGAACCACGGTAACGCGGCCTTCACCGCCGTGCAGGTCATGCGCGACGCGCCGGTCATCCCGGTCATCGTGCTCAACGACGTGGCCCACGCCGTGCCCATGGCCCGTGCCCTGGTGGCTGGCGGCATCCGCATGCTGGAGGTGACGCTGCGCACCCCGCAGGCCCTGGCCTGCATGGAAGCCATCGCCCGCGACGTGCCAGAAGCGGTGGTCGGCGCCGGCACCGTGCGCAGCGCGGCCGACGCCCAGGCCG